>PUNP01000520.1 GCA_003551785.1 Candidatus Brocadiaceae bacterium
CGGCCTCGGTTTCGAATCCAACATCACCGGCAAGGGTCCCGGGGTCGATTTCGATCTCATCGGGGAGCTGAAGGGCGATTTTATTGAAGACCTGCTGGACTTTCGCAGCGATGGGGTGGTTGTGCATGCCGCGCAGCGCCCGTTCGGCGAGCACGACGGCAAACAGCTCGCCTTCACTGACTCTTATCGGCGGCAGCGACCAGTCATCTTCACTGTAGTAATATCCTTTCTCAGACGACTCATATCTGATGGGCGCGCCCAGATCATAGCGCATAAACTCGATATGACGCTTTATGGTGCGGTCGGAGAGTTCGAGCATCCGGGCGAGCTTGGGTGCGCTGGGATAATTCCCTTTTTTTCTTATCTCACGGTCGATGACGCTGATATGCCGCCACTGCACCATGAATTTGCTCGGATATTTCTGCTTCGGTTTTTTCTTTTTACCCATAATTGTCCACTTAAAGTTAACATCAACAGCTTTGCTTTAACTCTATTATAAACCACGTGCAGGGTCAAATGGCGTCCCGCCTTGATTTTTGAAGATCACCTCTGTATGATAAAAGAACGATATGGGGCGCATAATTCAGGAGAACTGCAAATGGAGATTGGGGAAACAGAGGAGACGAACGACACATCCGCGCAAGCGCTGCGTGTGATGATCGAGGGTTACAGGCACATGAAACCAGCCGATAAGATGCGGCAGGTCGATGCACTTTCCAGAACCGTTCAGAAGATGGCCCTGGCCCGTATAAAAAACAGGTACGGAGATATTCCGGAAAAAGAACAAAAGCTCCGTCTTGCCTCGCTCTGGCTCGACAGGGAAACTATGGTGAAAGTTTTCGGATGGGACCCGCATAAGGAGGGATACTGAGATATGCAGATTTGCGAACCGGCACATGTAGCCGCAACAGTTACACGGCTGCTGGAAAAGCTCGGCATTCCCTACGCCGTGGCCGGTTCTCTTGCAAGCTCGCTGCATGGGGTGCCGCGTGCTACCCAGGACGTGGATATAGTTGCCGCGATATCCGGGAAACACGTTGAAGCCTTTGCTGCTGAGTTGAAGGATGAGTTTTATGTGGATGAGAATATGATTCACGATGCTATCGCGAATATATCGAGCTTCAATCTCATTCATCTGAATACTATGTTAAAAGTCGATATATTTGTGACACCTCAGAGGGGGCGGCCAAAAGAGGAGTTGGAACGCGCAAAAAAACAAATAATCGATGAATCGGAAGGGATTCAGTTTTCGGTGCTCAGCGCCGAAGATACGATAGTTAATAAATTAAAGTGGTATAGGATGGGAAACGAAACCTCCTCGAACCAATGGAACGATGTTCTGGGGATACTGCGTGTTCAGGAGGGAAACCTTAATTCAGAGCGCCTTAAAAGAGCGGCAGAACAATTGGATGTTACCGACCTGCTTCAGCGAGCTTGTGGAGAATCCGAAGTAAAGCTCCCGTGACCCGGACATCTCTGTCTGTGGTATAGCTTTTCTTGATTATTTTTCGCCTTCGTTTGTTTTTCCAATCCTTTTTCTATTCGCATGAGTTCTGGGTGGTTGGCTTCTTTCGGAAGCACAAAACCGCCTGAATGCGGCGAGCCAATCCATACGGCATCAACAGTCAGGAAATCGACACCATCTTCCTCTGTGCCTCCGCAAGATCCAGCCGTTGCCGTTTGCCGGTTGATTTCTGTCTCCCGCCTTTCTCCGCGCCCTCTGCGTCTCTGCGGTTACACGCCGTTCCGCATCTGAACATAATAACAGGTTGCCATCACGCCAAATGCAATATAGATGCCCTGGCTGGAAAACTCTTTAAACCAGGGACGCCAACTGACCCGCATGGTGTGTTATAATATATAACAGTCCGCACCAATACGGTTCATTTAAAAAAGAATTTCTGAATACCTTAAAAGGGCCATCCTGTAACAGCTATCAGGATAAAAGGATGGGGCCTTCGTAAAAATTAGCTTCAGTGCTATAATATGGCCGAATCAAGAAGAGGACCAGGCAGCAGCAACGTCAAAGATGTCAGGTAAGGAGATAAAACATGAAACAGGGCAGTGGAATATGGCTCAATCCCAGGACGCTCCAATGGCGATATGTGACCAAACATGAGCGGTTCCTCTATTACAAACAGAACGAAGCACGGGATCTGGGAGTGCCCGACGGTATCCTGCAAAAAATCTCCGGCATGAATGTCGTCAAAGACGAAAACCCTATCCGCATCGAGGCGATCAAAGCGGGGCTGGTAAGGATGAGGGACAAATGGTCGGAAGTCATCGCCCAATTTTATGCTGCCGGTGATGTGCGCGAAATTTTGCGAGCCATCAGACATGCCCTGAACGACGTGCCGGAATACAGACATGCCTGGCATATCAGGGTGGACAACCTGCATCCGGATCTGCGAGATAACATACGCCTTGAAGTCAGAGAGTTTGAAGAGCGTTTGGAAAAGGATGAGAGGATAATTCAAGAGGTTGCCGCTGGTAATCAACCTGAATAATGAGGCCGGAAATAATGGGTAAATCAATACCATTTTTGTCAGCAAGGGACATCAACGAGCTCGAAGATTATGAGCGGTTCCGAAACACAAAAGCCTATCTTTTGCAATGTTCCGGCCCGATCGGTTACGGAAGGGATAAGAAAGACCAAATATGGAAACTCGCCCACGCCTCAGGGTATAAGAAATTCAATAAGTTTTTATCTCACCAAAAAGAATGGCATGACCTTAACAGAAAAATACCGGTCTCATACCTTGATGAGATTGGCGTTGACTATGAGATTTTAGAATGTACCGCTGGACTGGATGAAGAAAAATATGAAAGGGCATTGAGGGTGCCCTTGTATCCCCGGGGTTTCACAATCAGGTATATGGCGTGCGTATATAAAACCGTCGAATTTCCACCGGATACTACCGAATACGAGGCCAGAGAGATAATGCTGGACTATGCGAAAGAAACGGGCAGGAGCTGCGCTGTAAACTATCCGGATTTTAAAACCATTGTCGCATGGCCGAAAGGGGAGATACGGACTGTTTATTACAAACCCGAAATTCACTTCAAAGGCGACTATATCATACCGTCTGTCC
>PUNP01000489.1 GCA_003551785.1 Candidatus Brocadiaceae bacterium
AATGCCTGTTACTGGCTTGAAAAATCTCCGGCCCATACGTCCCATTTACCTTTGTTGGCCGACAGTTATCCGGATGCTTTTTTCATTGGCATAACACGCGATGTTTTCGATGTTGTCGCATCGAGCATGAGGCCTAATCGGAGCAGTTACAAGAAGCAGTCTTTTTTTCAAAAAAAATTTAAGATTGTCAAAACTGTACTTCTGAAAATTTATTACGACAGGCTGATGCATCGGTTCGGGCGCGATCACCCCAACCGTATCCTCATGGTCAATTTCGAATCATTGCGGGAGGATACGGCCGGCACACTCAAGCAAGCGTGCGATTTCATCGGGACCGGTTACGTTGACGGTCTGGACAGGCCGGCATATAAAAAAAACACAAGTTTTTCCAGCCAGCGGCAAAAGCAAAAAGTTCTGTCTTTCTTTGACAAGGGCCTGATCACCGCAATGAAGTGGATCGGCCGCATACTGCCTTTTAAGCTCCTCGACCTCGGATATTGTAATCTTGACAAAAAAGCCAAAGACAAAAATCTTCCGGAATGGTTTTTCAAACTGGGGGACGAAATTGGTGCTACAAACAATCGTCGGGCACAAGAAGGTGATGGAGGAGTTCGCCCTGCCCGTTGAAGTGAAGAACACTCGTTGTTGTATTCATGAAGAATCCCGCATATTTCATAAACCAAAGACAAAAATTAACATAAAGGATGTAACAACAGTACGATGAGTAGCTTTCTTCAGGGTTTCAGATGCTGCAGTGTGTAGCGGCGTTTGCTTTCTGCTACATCTGCACCACGGAGAACGCGTGAAATAAACGGGCTATGTACCATTTTCCTAAAAAACTTGCTGCGACGTCTTATTTTGGCATCCATTGCTTGATGACTGCCATGCTTTTTCTCCTCGGGCTGGTCCTTCTGAGTTCTGAAATCAGTTTCAGCGGCATTGCGTATCCGGCGTCGGTTTTTTTCACCTCGTTTTCCATCTGGTGTGTGTATTCTTGGTACCGGGTTACCAGGAACTATATGGATCTTTATTTACTGATGCTCCTTGCGGTTGTGGTCTTTAACGGCGGCCACCTGATTTTGCAGGCATTTTTACCCCACGAAGAAGTCATATTGCGCACTTCTTCACCCTTCTCGGGCGATTTTGAAGATCCCATAATGATCGGAACCATTGTCTTTGTCATATGGGGGATAGCATTTATGCACCTGGGAGCGCTCTGGGTCGGGGTAAGAAAAAAGACGAAAACGTTTTCTTCTGATGATCCGGCATCAGGCGAGTCCGTCGCTGACGCAGGGGATTCTGATGCCAGGTCTACCCTTCAGGTGGGGCTTTTCATAGTTGCTGTTGCCTTTTTGCCGGCATTGTTGTGGGAACTGGACGCCATACGTATGGCGCTTGAGGGCGGGGGATGGCGTGCATTTTTGCATTTGGATCGAAAATATGGGGCTGCAATGCGGATAATGCAGTCCTTTCTGGTACCGGGGGCCCTGTTCTTGCTTGCCGGCGGAAAGGGATGCCGGAAGGCCCTCTTGATATCTTCCATTCTTCTTATAATGTATGCTGGGTCCAATTTTTTTTATGGCAACCGATCTGCAGGATTCTCCGTTTTGCTGATGCTTATCTGGGTGTGGCACGCAAGAATAAAAAAAATACCGAAACATGCGTTCGTACTGATGGGGATTTTTATGTTTTTCATCGCATTGCCTTCCGTTCGGTTTATACGGCAAAGTGATATTTACCAGGATCTTTCCGGGGAGGCCATAGGTTCAGTGCTGGGCACGATGTCGAATCCCCTCCGGCTTGCTCTGTCCGAAACGGGCAACTCTATGGGATCCATAACCCATACTCTCCGCCTGGTTCCGGACCTGTACCCGCATGGTTATGGTGCGACCTATCTGCTTGGAGCGTCCACGGTTTTTCCAAATTTTTTTTGGGACAGACATCCCGGTTCCGATCTTCTGGGGGGGCAATGGTTTCTGGAAGAAGTCGCTCCCGGTGCGGTAAAAGGACACCGTCGGGGCACGGGATATTCCCTTATTGCGGAAGCGTATTATAATTTTGGCGCTGCCGGGGTGCCGATTGTTTTGTTATTCTGGGGGATTTTCATTGCAAAGCTGACGCTGTGGGCCCTTGGCAGGGATGAACCGGCGAACCTGGCTATGGCGGCCAGTTTTGGGAGTTTCATATTATTGGTTTCCCGTGGATTTATAGCCTCAATCTTCCGACCCTTTGTATGGTATTCATTGTTTCCCTATCTGTTAGCTATTGGGTGGAGGAACCGGCACTTGAGCTCAGAGGGTATGGCGAAAAGGGGGAAAACGCCGGAGGAAAAAGGTTGAATCAAAGCAACAAACCTCCGGTTGATGGGCGGCGAATTATGTTTTGAGGTCTCAGGCGAGCCATGAAAATAGCAATCGCGGAGCGAAAATCCGGCATAAGTTTCAGAGTTTACCAGGATAACGTATCCAGGCATCTGGAAAGCATGGGGTTGGTAATAGAAAAATTCGATGCCAGGGAAGGGAAAGTGCCGGGGGAATGTGACCTGCTCTGGACGCAGGGGGCTCCCATTCTGGATTCGCTCCGGGCCATACGGCAAACGGACTGTCCCATCGTCACCACAATCCACGGGGTCAACCAATATACAGTGCCCCTGAAATTGGTGGATTCGAAATTGACCGCCCGGTTTCGCTGGGCGGTGAAAAGGCCGCTGCAACGAGCCTTTTGGCGAAGAGCCGAGCAACACATCGCCGGTTTTATCACTCCTTCCGAGTACTGCAAGAAGCAGGTCGGAAGGGTTTACGGAATAAAATCCGATCGCATTCGCACAATTTATCACGGTTATAACTCTGAGATGTTTAATGAAAATGTTGAGCCTTATCAGCATGGACGCCCCTACTTTTTGCACGTGTCCGGTGGCAAACCGTTGAAGAATATAAGAAAATTATGTGGAGCTTTTTCTCGTCTTGACAGCTCTGATACCGACCTCCTTATCGTTGCGCCAATGTATAAAGGAAAGGAGAAAATGCCTCCGCGTGTCCGGTTTGTGTCCGAAGATCGGTTTTTAACCCATAAGGAACTTGCCATGCTATAC
>PUNP01000974.1 GCA_003551785.1 Candidatus Brocadiaceae bacterium
ATCTGAAGTGTAGATAACCATTGTATTCTCTGCCAGGCCTTCGTCATCAAGATAATCAAGAATTCGTCCCACATTATCATCGATACTCGCTACAACCCGGAGATAATCTTTTATGTAGCGCTGGTAGCCCCAGGCACGCGTTTCATTTTCGGGCATCCCTTTTGGTATTTCAGATTTCAGGTCAGTCTCATTCATGTGGAGTCCCACGCGCATCGTCGCCTCTCGCGCCGCCGAAGAACGTGATTTGTAATCGTCAAAAAGAGTCTTCGGTTCCTGTATGGATTCATTTAAAAACAATCCTGCGTGTTTTTCATCGGGATACCAGGGACGATGCGGAGCCTTATGGTGACACATCAAACAAAACGGTTTGTCGGCATCCCGATTCTTCAGCCAATCAAGACTCATTTCTGTAATGAGATCGGTAACATAACCTTTCAAAGTCCTTTTTTGTCCACTGCCGGGACCTTTAAAGATAAACTCAGGATTGTGGTATTCCCCCTGCCCCCGCAGTACGGCCCAATCATCAAAGCCGGAAGGACAATGTTCGGGAGCGGTCCCGAGATGCCATTTACCGAAGATCGAAGTCTGATACCCATTTTGTTGCAGGAGCCTTGGAAACACCTCTAAATTTTGATCCATGTGGCCGGGCAAAGTTGTAGCGCCGTTAATATGACTGTATGTACCGGTTAAAATGGAAGCACGGCTCGGTGTGCAAAGCGCATTTGTACAGAAACAGTTATCAAGGCGCATCCCTTCTTCGGCGATGCGGTCAATATTGGGAGTATGATTGATTACACTATCGTAACAACTCATAGCATGCGATGCATGATCGTCTGCCATAATAAAAATAATGTTTGGACGTGAATCTTTCATTCTCAGTAATTTTCCTCTACGATTAATTGAAGGTGATATAATTTTCCAAACGTCACTGTTCAAGCGTAAATTCCACACCGCTGAGTACCGGTGGTCGTGTGGAATTTTCAGCTGCACTGAGATTAACCGTTAAGATATCATCTACCGGCACACTCTTGAACTCTTTAATGTATTCTCTGTTAAAACCACCGGTTTCATGAAATATATCAAGATTTTCGACAACTAAGCCATCCTGAAGCGAGACGTTAAATATCCTTTCACCTCTTTCCGCCGACCTTTCCGGCTCCATGAAATAAAGCCGAACGGTGTAATGGGCGCCTTCATTCGTTTCGTTACCTGGTATGAGTTCGAACTCGAGATCAACCTCACCTTCTATTCCCGAAGCGGAAACCCAGGGTTTGTCACCACTCTCCACTTTCAGTGAATGTTTTTGGAATCGCTGCCACTCTGGGTGTTCTGGAGAAATATCCACCGGCACAACCACTCCGGTCGAGCGGCTCGCACCAGAATCAAAGAGAGGCACCTCTTCGGAAAATCCGCCTAACTTGGTCAGCCCGGGATAAGCCAGCCATAAAACGTTTCCGTCATGACGGTCCCCCGGCGCGCCCAGGTTTATTCCCCCCTGCTTTGCGGCGCGTCCTATTCTGCTGATTCTGTTATTCATGCTCCAGTTCTCAACCCAATCCATCGGAACCAGCGCCAGAGATGTCTGGAGCTGATAAGAACAGCGGCAGGTGCGCGTATATTCGGGGATGTTGAGAACACCGTCAGCAGGTATAATATTGGGAGTACATCCTGACCTGAACCCGCCAAGGCTGATCGGCCCTGTCTTATTTTTCAAATCGATGTATGCCCCGCTCCCGCGGCGGAATGTCATCAAGTTCTCGCTTCCCACCATTTGTCCGCAGTTGCGATTGGCACGGTAGGCCCATCTTATTTCTTCGTTGCTTACCGGATGGTTCCTCTGCTGATCATCTCCGGTAAACAGACATAAAACATGAAAAGTTAACAGGATGTTATCCTGATGTAAAAGCGGTTTTCCAAGATGCCGCCACCCAATACCCTGCTCCCAAAGAAGCTCCCCATCCTTGCCCGAGAATGCACTTATATGCTCTGTATCATCACTCGGAAGGCGCTGGCGTGAAGTTCGCGGATGTCGTCCCGACTGCACAAGTATATCATGCTCTTTTGAATAATACAGCATACTTCCATGGACCATCTCTTCCGTTTCCCAAACCTCTTCACCTGTCCGGGCATCAAGGCTCATGAGCGTCGGAGCGGGTTCATCATCGCCTCTTCGATCCAGCTTATCCCTCACCTCGTCAGGCAGCCGGTCGGTCAAATAAACCCTGTCGTCGATCGCTATTATCGCATTATGCCGGAACCCCCATTGGGCTTCACGGCTCCAGAGTTCTTCCCCGCTGTGACGGTCCATAACGACGACAGCCCGACTTGAGATGGCGTTCCAGTTTGCACCCCCCGGCTTTTCATCAGTGAAAAAGAGAGGGTCAAGAGCGCCGATTATGAGTTCGTCCCAAACCAGGATTATACCCCAATCTTCTCCATCCGGTGATGCAAAACTATCCATTATTTCTCCGGTATCGGGATCAAGTCTCAGAATCGAACCATCAAAAGCCACATAAATGCTGTCTTCCAACGTAACGTAAGGCGAACCGACATGGTCGGACCCGGGCTGATGACTGAGAGAAGTATAATATGCACCGATGCCTTCCATTTCTTTTATCCAGAGCTTTCGGCCGGTATATACGTCACGAGCCTGAAGGTAATCAGCTCCCATACTCACCAGCCTCCCGCCGGCCACCTGCGGAGTAGGACCGCGGCCATGCCTTGGGAGCACATTTTCGTTGGGGGGCCCACCGAACCACAGCAGACCCACCGGTGCTTCAATCATGTCCTGGCTGATCCCGGTGTTGGCTGAGTCGGCGTTCTGATGCGTAAAGGGAGCCGAACCCGGTAAGGAGCCCTGACGGCTGACTTTCAGCATGTCGGCACTCACTTGAATATCCGCACCTTTTTCCTGCTCGACCGCAACGAAATGCTCCCGTAATTCCTCAACCGAATCATTCCCCGCTGGCAGGTATGCCACACCGCCGTAGGGCCGAAGTATTGCATACAGTTCCTCGGCAAAATCGCCGCCTTCGTGCAGGCCGGCAGCGGCAGGATTTTCGGAGACAAAAAGCCCCGCAAAATAA
>PUNP01000003.1 GCA_003551785.1 Candidatus Brocadiaceae bacterium
CAAGCCCCGTGGAGTCTCCCTGTTGTTGGCGTTGTGTTTACCTGATAGTCAGTCATGCAAGCCACGGGCACAAGGCCCGTGGGGGAGGCGATTCTCAACGAAGGGATCAAACCTCCACGGGGCTTGTCCCCGTGGAAGAAATGACTGCTGGCTTGGTACTGAGATCAGGACAGTCCCGCTACAAGCCTTTGATTTTTGATATTTATGATTTTGAGCATTGTGATTTATTGGGAACTTGTCATTTTGAATTTGGGATCTCCGTTCCCTGGACTTTGGATATTGATCATTGGATATTGGATATTTACCCGTGCTGCGCCGTACAGGGCCCCCATTTTCCGGGCGCTGTCTCTGAAAACGCGTAGAATTTTACAGGAATACTTATGATGACTTATGTCAGAAAAAATGTGGAAAGGATGCAGGGCTATACGCCTGGTTTTCAACCAAAAGAGAGGGATTTTATCAAGCTCAATACTAATGAAAACCCTTATCCGCCCTCGCCTAAGGCCGTAGAAGCTATGAAACAGGCCTGTGGAGATTCGCTGCGCAAATACCCTCAGCCCTTAGCCGATAAGTTCAGAGAAGCAGCGGCAGGCATCTGTGGCGTTAAACCGGAACAGATTATTTGCGGTTTCGGTTCGGACGACTTGCTGACCATCGCTGTGCGCACTTTCTGCGACCAGGGTGGAAAGATTGCTTTCCCCTACCCTTCATACAGTTTGTATGAAATACTGGCGGATATTCAGGGCGCAGAGCCGATCGTTGTCCATTTCCCACAGGATTTCTCCCTGCCCGACAATCTACATAATACCGGTGCCGACCTGACGCTGCTGGCCAACCCGAACGCACCCAGCGGAACGCTTATACCTCCCAAAGATATCGCTGAGCTCGCTGACGCTATAGACGGAGTTTTGCTGGTGGATGAGGCTTATGGCGAGTTCGCCTCGGATAACTGCATAAAACTTGTAGGTAAATGCGATAATATTATTGTTACCCGAACATTCTCCAAAGCTTACAGCCTGGCGGGGCTGCGCTTCGGTTATGCTATAGCCGATGCCTGTCTTGTTGAGCAGATGATGAAAGTTAAAGATTCTTATAATGTGAGCGCGCCGGGTATCGCCGGTGCTGCGGCAGCTATTGAAGATCAGGATTGGCTGCACAAGAATGTGGGTAAAATAAAAGCTGACCGGACTGCTTTAACCGAAGGACTCAACTCGCTCGGGTTCACCTGCCCCGATTCTGAAACTAACTTTGTGTTAGCTCAGGTACCCGACAACTACGATGCTGAGTATCTTTATCAGCAACTTTTCGAGAACAAAATTCTCGTCAGGTACTTTAAAATGCCGCGGCTCGAACAATGCCTCAGAATTACGGTGGGAACTAAAAGTGAAGTGTCCGCTCTGCTTAATACTCTGGGAAAAATTATGAAAGGAGCCTGAAATGACTGAAAATTCAAGAAAAGCAGAAACTGAACGGAAAACGGGTGAAACGCAGGTGAGTGTCAGTTTAAACCTGGACGGATCGGGCAAAAGTGATATCAAAACCGGCGTCGGATTCCTGAATCATATGCTGGAATTGCTGTCTAAACACAGCGGCTTTGACATTCAGGTAAGCGCTAACGGCGACCTGGATGTTGATGCCCACCATACCACGGAAGATGTTGGTATCGTTTTAGGAGAGACATTCCGTGAAGCGATCGGCGATAAAGCCGGTATCGCGCGCTTCGCCGATGTATCACTGCCGATGCAGGACAGTCTGGCCAACATAGCTGTTGATATATGCGGCCGTCCTTATCTGGCATATAACGTGAAATTCCCTGTAGATAAAATAGGTGAATTCGACACCGAATTAGTCGAAGAGTTCATCAATGCTTTTGTTACTCACGCCCGTATTACGATGCATGTTGAATGTGTAACGGGGATTAATTCTCATCACATTGCAGAAGCCGTATTTAAAGCGGTTGCGCGAGTGCTTAAGGCCGCTTGCGCAATCTCTCCGGGCGATCAAAAAACAATCCCATCCACTAAAGGGAGCCTGTAATCCCGCATTTCTCTCACCACTGGAGGCTTGTGAGAAAAGCGGGTAATTTAGATAATTTATCAATGGGAGCGAAAAATCTATGGACTTAAATATACGCATAGCTGGTGAAGCGGGACAGGGTATTGAAACCGCGGGTGAAATTCTTACGCAAACTCTCGCCGGAATGGGTTTTTACGTTTATGCCACTAAAAGCTATATGTCACGCATACGGGGCGGGCTCAATTGGTTTAATGTCCGCTTTGGTGATAAAGAATTGACGTCCGAACGCCCTGCAGCAGATATTTTTGTTTCCCTGACTGAGCAGGGAGTAAATGCTCTTCATGATAAGGTAAGTGAAAAGGGAATAGTTCTTTATGAGGAAAATAATGCATCTTCAACAACTGAGGGAATCGGCTTGCCATTGGAAGAATCGGCTAAACAGGCAGGCTCTAAAGTTATGGCCAATATGGCCGCAGCCGGCGCAGTTTTCGGGCTGTTGCCTTTCGACATTGCACCGCTATTGGACTGCATAAGAGACAGATTTGAGGGCAAAAGTTCGGAAGTTGCTGATAAAAACAGCGAATGTGCCAGGGCCGGGGCCGAATTAGTTGAGGACATTGAGGTGAGTTTTGATATACCTGAACCCGCCGGGGCAACGAGTTATATTGCTAGCGGAACCGAGGCGGTGGCTATAGGCGCTGCGACCGCCGGTGTAAAAGTGGTCTCGGCCTACCCGATGACACCCGCTACCGGGATTGTTACTTATCTTGCAGGCAAGGCGCATGAATACGGCATCGTTTTTGAGCAGGCCGAGGATGAAATCGCTGCTATAAACATGGTCTGCGGAGCGGCTTACGCAGGTGCGCCTGCCATGACGGCAACCAGCGGCGGCGGTTTCGCTTTAATGACCGAGGGACTCTCGCTCAGCGGGATGCTGGAATTGCCGGTAATGATAGTTATATCGCAGCGCCCGGGCCCTGCTACGGGCTTGCCGACCCGAACCGCCCAGCAAGACCTGCGATTTGCCGTGCATGCCGGTCATGGCGAATTCCCGCGGGCTATCTTTGCTC
>PUNP01000362.1 GCA_003551785.1 Candidatus Brocadiaceae bacterium
AATCAGCGGTCGCCAGGACGGGTGATTGTAGATATTGAACGGATCATCGTCGGACGGATCCTCGTCCAGGCCGTTCAACTCATAGAGGGAAACAGGAGGCCGGTCAACCTCCGTCCCGCGCAATGTGGCAATTAGTCTGTCTTGTCGATTCATTCACTTATTTCCTTTTAGAAACGGTAGCGCCGGCTCATAGTGGCGTCCCGCGAAAAGTTGTTCTCAGTCGGAGGAACCTTCTGGCCGGTCGGCCAGTCGATGTGCGAGCTCTTTCTTTATTTCTACCTTTTCTTTTTTAGTTACTGCAAACTGATAGGTCCCTGATTGTACCCAAAAAGATATACTCCGCTTTTCTTTTTTTGCTCTTTTCACTCCAGCCGCTTGGTTGTAAAATTCTTCGTTTTTCCATATATTTTGGCCACCTTCAGTGATTTGCAATACTTTATTCTTAAACAAAGGTATACATATTTCACCTGTTGTATTTGTTGGAATAGTAACTGTTAATTTAAAGAATCCATCCTGATTTTCCCAAGCTGAGGACAGTCTTCCGTTCATTGTTTGCAAATATGCTTTTACCGATAACAAGCCTTCGGGAATGAAGGGCTTAATCCGTATATACTTATATCCTCGGTCGGTCCCTTCCTCAGTCGGAGGCCTTATTCCTGCCAGATATTTATAGAAGAATTCATTTACTGAACCAAACATCTGATGATTGTGTGAATTTTCTCCTGACCACCTTTCCCAGAGAGTGGTAGCTCCGTTTTTAAGCCAGTAACCGTAACTGGGATAAGTTTTTTGAGTGACTGCTGAATACGCTAAATCGCCGTGACCGGAATTTACCAACTCAGACCACAGTTGTTTAGTGCCAAGGATACCGGTGTTAAAGTGTCCATTACGGTTTTTTCGAATATCCTCGCACACTGTCTGCAAAACTTCTGCGTGTCGGTCTGCTGGTACCAGACCGAAGGATAATGCCAATAACTGGTAAGTCTGATAGGGTTCATCCGTGCCGTAAAGGTTTGTCTCTGGATTGAAGAACTTTTCATTAAAAGCATAAGCAATGTTCTCAGATAACTCGCTGTATCGCTTAGCATCTTTTTTTTCCCCTAAAACTCCGGCAATCCGAGAGAATAATTGAACATTTTTAAAATAATAAGCTGTATTAACCACCGAATGGATTGGTCCATCCCACTGACCGGGAGCACACCATTCGCCCAACGAATCCCAGTACCCCCCAAAATCATTTATAACTAAATTTTCTTCCGGATTGGCATCCGAGCGCGCCAGGTTATAGAGATAGTGAATGTATTTTTTTATAGAACAGTAATGCTGTCTCAAGATCCGGACATCATCATAATATTGATACATCCACCAGAGAATGAGAATATACGCGCTGCCCCAAGCAATTCCACCGCCATGTCCGCCGACCAATTCGGGGGCGGTATTGGGAATACGTCCGTTGTCCCACTGGCTGTCTTTCATGTCGTTTAGCCATTTCCTGTAAAACGCCGCCATCTGGAAATCATGCATGGACGTTTCGGCAATTACTTGTCCGTCTCCGGTATAGGCCCCCTTTTCGCGCTGCGGGCAGTCCGTCGGATAACCGTGCAGATTTCCTCTCTGCGACCAGACAGTTGCCTTGTAAATATCGTTCAATAATCGGCTGGAGGAAGAAAAAGAACCGGTAACCGGCAGATCAGAATGAACAACGCGTCCTTCAAGGTTAATAGATTTTACTTTTTCGGGACAATCAATTTTCGCTTCGACATATCTGTATCCCGTATAGAAAAACCGGGGTTCATACACCTCGGGACCTTGTCCTTTGAGGGTGTAAGTTGTCCATACATTTGCGTGGTAATCATGTTTAGTACTGAGGCGGTCATTCGGGGCGAGCGGTTTTGGAAAAAGCGCATCGTTAAGGGTTTCCGCGCCTCTTATACGAACCTTGACGCCACATTCCCCCTCAACCGTCAAGCGCCACCAACCCGGGATATTCTGTTCCAGATCAAAAAGATATAAACCGGGTTTCGGATTACTCTTTTTCCCCGGAATGATGGTTTCTGTCACTCTAACCGGCGGCATTGACTGGGCATCCAGTTTCCCTTCTGGACCTTTTACTATTCGTACTCCCTGCCATGCGGAAGCATCATAATCAGAGATCGACCATCCCGGCTTCTCTTTTCGGGCATCATAATCTTCGCCGCCATAAAAGTGGTTAAAAGTAACAGGTCCGGAAGCAGACAGCCAAGTCTCATCCGTGGTAATAGTTTTGTGTCCGCCATTAGCAAGTGTAATTTCAAGCTGAACTAATGCCGTGGGCGCGCCAAAATCATTTGGTTTCCTCGGGGAAAAACGTTCTTTGCTTTTTTCCATTCGGAAAGCGCCGTTCCCAAGCATGATTCCGGCAACATTGCTTCCAAAGGTCAGTTGATCCGTTATATCATAAGTGGAATAAAGCACTCTTTTATTGAAAGTTGTTATGGCAGGCTCCAGTACATGGTCGCCTACCTTTTTACCGTTCAGATAGAATTCATGATAGCCCAGGCCGGCAACGTGGACTGTAGCCTTTTCTACCCGGTCATTTAAACTAAAACCTTTTCGCAGCAGCGGAGCATTGTCGGCCGCATCCTCTGCCTCTATCCAGTGAGCTTTCCAGTCTTTATCATATATAATTCCAGTATGAAAGGTATTGACATCACTCCAGCCACTGCATTCACCGCTTTGATACCACACCTGTACTTTCCAGAAATAAAGTCTACTGCTTTGCAAAGGCTTGCCGTTATAAGCTATATTAACGGTTCTATTGGATTGTATTTTCCCGGAATCCCAAAAATTTCCTGAATCATTATTAAGTTCGGCCAGCTTATCTGCTACGAGGATGCGATAGGCTGACTGGAAAGCACCTCGTTCTGGACGATGCAGGGTCCAGGAAAATCTGGGGCTTGCCATATTAACACCCTTGGGATATTCCATATATTCACATCGCAAATGGCTGATTTCACTTTTAGCTGATTGTTTTTTAAAATTCATAAACAGATCTCTTTTTTGGTTTATCTATAAATTGTCGCTCACTTTTCATGCCGAACTTGAC
>PUNP01000499.1 GCA_003551785.1 Candidatus Brocadiaceae bacterium
AACACAAGCTGTATAGTGAGGCAACGGTGGCTGTCATTCGTATAGCACGCATCCCTGCGTGCGCTTTGGACAGGCAAGATGCCTGTCATACATTCCGCCTGCACTTTTTCGGCCACGTCCCTAGGTGAACAAAATATCCCCCTGGAACGTGGAGGTCTCGTCCCCGCTGACAGCATGCGCGCGGGGACGCCTTCTTTCACGGAAACGTCAAACGGCGGTTTCAGAGTTCATATATAAGAAAGTACGTATCTTACTCAACAACTTCCTTCTCTGCAAATTCTTCAAGAGATTCCAATTTTGAGCGCACGTTAAGTCTTTCAGCTGCAGATAATTTATCGGTAAAAAGGACACCGTTCAGATGGTCGATTTCATGCTGCCAGGCCCGGGCGAGCAGTCCTTCGGCTTCAAACTCTACTTTCTTCCCCTCGAGTGTATAAGTGGCAACGTAGACTTTTTTTGCACGATTGACTTTACTTTTTATTCCCGGCAAACTCAGGCACCCCTCTTCATCGTCCTCTATGCCCTCTGAATCGGAGATGACCGGATTGATGAAAATTCTTTCCCCTTTCCCGTTTCCAGCTACATCAATAGTCAATACCCTGACATTCCATCCTACTTGCGGACCGGCCAGTCCCACACCTTCAGACTTATACATGATATTGAGCATTTCTTTGAGTTTTTCAACCTCACTTCCCGTAATAGATTTGAGCGGTCTGGCCCTTTTACGCAGGACAGGGTCCGGGTATGTTCTTAAGTAAAGCATTCTCTCCTCAGGAGGTAAAAGTTTAGACGCTTAAATGGCCTAAGTCGTTAACAAAATGGTAAACAATAAGCTTGATACCAAACCTTGTCGTAACCTTTGTCGCAAGTTTTGTCGATCGCCAGGCCCCACCGCATCTGGTACGTTATTAATCATACAGTGTCATAAAACGTCAAAATGCAAGCTATCATTATTTTAGCATAAAGTGTCATTCTAAACAAAAAAAAGCCGACCCGGTGTTACCACGGGTCGGCTTTGATTGAAACAGCAGAACAACATAAGCTGTTGAAATTTATACATTTTCCGCTTCACGGATAGCCCTGGTGATGATAGGACGGGTTTTGGCGCATGCCAGCTCATCCTTGACCTCATCTTCCAGTTCAATTCCGATCTGGGCGGCTGCTAAACGGGCAACAGGGACCCGGAAAGGAGAGCAGGAGACATAATCCATGCCTACTCTATAGCAGAATTTCACGGATTCGGGATCACCGCCGTGTTCGCCGCAGATACCTACTTTAAGTTCCGGTTTGGTCATGCGACCGCGGTCGATACCGGTATAAACGAGCTGACCGACGCCGGATTGATCAAGCGACTGGAACGGGTCTTTTTCGAGTATTTCGTTTTCTACATACTCGGGCACAAAAGTACCGACATCGTCCCGGCTGTATCCGAACGTCATCTGAGTCAAGTCATTAGTTCCGAAGCTGAAGAAATCGGCATGTTTAGCGACCTCGTCAGCAGTCAGTGCGGCACGCGGGATTTCAATCATCGTCCCGATAGTGAACTCGACATCCGCCTGAGTTTCTTCCAGTACCGCATTGCATACATCAAGAGCGGCCTTGCGGGTTACTTCAAGTTCCCGAGCCGTTCCGGCCAGCGGTATCATGATTTCGGGCTTTACATCAATACCCTTTTCCACACATTCGGCGGCGGCTTCCATAATAGCGCGCACCTGCATGTTATAGATATCAGGATAGGTTATCCCCAGGCGGCATCCACGATGTCCAAGCATCGGGTTGAGTTCACCGAGTTCATTAACACGCTTTTTGACTTCTTCAGTGGTCTTGCCCATCTGTTCGGCAAGTTTAGCCTGAATAGCCTCATCGTGCGGCAGGAATTCATGCAGCGGCGGGTCGAGCAATCGGATAGTAACCGGGCGTCCTTCCATCGCTTCAAGTATGCCGGCGAAGTCCTTACGCTGTTCGGGCAGCAATTTTTCCAGAGCGGCATCATACAGTCCGCGCGGCCCGGCAAGTTCCTCTTCCAGCTCATTAAGTTTGGTTTCAATTCTCTGTTTTTCTTCTTTACCAGCCTGCATCAATCCGGTTTTCTCGGTTTCAATAACCTTTTCAATGCGCCTGACGTCCGGGGCACTGAGCATAAGCTGTCGGACATAGCTGATTCTCTCCGGCTCGAAGAACATATGTTCGGTTCGACAGAGCCCGATACCTTCAGCACCGAATTCCAGTCCTTGCCTGGCATCACGCGGCGTATCGGCATTCATCCAGACACCCATTTTGCGGTAACTGTCGGCCCATCCGATCAGGGTACCGAAAGCGCCGGCGAGTTTAGGCTCTTCCTGCTCGATAGCACCGTCAAAGACCTGCCCGCTGGTTCCATCCAAAGATATCACATCACCTTCTTTGAATTCTTTACCGGCAATGGTAACGATTTTAGATTTAGGATCGGGCGATACGGCACTGCAGCCGGCAACGCAGCATTTACCCATACCACGTGCGACAACGGCCGCATGGCTGGTCATTCCGCCACGGGCAGTGAGGATACCGACACTTGCATCCATCCCGCCGATATCTTCGGGGCTGGTTTCTTCTCTGACCAGTATAACGCCGAGTCCATCATCTTTTTCCGCTTCATCAGCGGCCATGACTTCGGCCTCATCAGCGGTCAAAGCGATTTTACCGACAGCGGCACCGGGCGAGGCCGGAAGTCCCCGGCCGAGTTCAGCACCGGAATTCTCGGCTTCAGTCTTCGCTTCGGGATTGAACTGTTTATGCAGGAGCTGTTCGATCTGACGCGGCTCAACACGCAACACAGCCGTGCGTTCATCGATAAGCTCTTCTTCGGCCATTTCCACGGCAATTTTAACGGCGGCCGCGGCGGTTCTCTTACCGGTTCTGGTCTGCAGCATGAAAAGCTCACCCTGCTGGGCGGTAAACTCGAAATCCTGCATGTCTTTGTAGTGTTCCTCAAGGGTATGCTTGATTTCGACGAGCTGGTCATACATTTCCTTATACAATTCTTTCGCTTCGGAGGGGTCAACATCGGAATCGGAAAAACCGGAAAGGTCTTCTTCCGGCAGTCCGTTAACATCCTGCGGGGTTCTGATACCGGCAACGACATCTTCGCCCTGGGCGTTAATAAGATATTCGCCGTAGAGTTTGTTTTCTCCGGTAGCAGGGTTTCTGGTAAACCCAACTCCGGTAAAGCTCGTATATCCCATGTTCCCGAACACCATAGTCTGGACATTGACAGCGGTACCGAGCAATCCACGGATTTCGTTTATTTCGCGATAGCGCACAGCCTGTGAGTTGTTCCAGGAGCCGAATACAGCGTTAATAGCGCGTTCGAGCTGCGCTTTTGGCTCTTGCGGGAATTCTTCACCGGTATCCTCAGCATAAACCTTCTTGAAGTCTTCCACAATCTTCTTGAGTTGATCAGCGTTAAGCTGACTGTCAAATTCAACGCCCGCTTCATCACGTGCTTCATGAAGGTAGTCATCGAAATCACTATGAGGTATATGCATAGCGACATTCCCGAACATCTGGATAAACCGACGGTAGCAGTCCCAGGCAAAACGCTCATCGCCGCTCTGCTTCGCAAGGCCTTTAACCGAGTCGTCATTTAAACCGAGATTAAGGACAGTATCCATCATACCGGGCATGCTTTGGGCTGCACCGCTCCTCACGCTGACCAGCAAAGGATTCTCCGTATCTCCGAGTTTGCGCCCTGTCACCTTCTCAAGACGGGCAAGGTGTTCATCAACTTCACTGTCAAGTCCTTCCGGCCAACCATTGACCTCCTGGTATTCCTGACAGGTTTCGGTCGTCAGTGTAAACCCTGGGGGAACAGGGAGTCCAACATTGGACATCTCGGCTAAATTGGCGCCTTTACCACCAAGAAGCCACTTCAAATCAGTTCTTCCTTCAGCATTTCCTTGTTCGAAAAAATAAACTCTTTTTACGCTCATAAAGCAAAACTCCATAAGTTAAGATTAAGTGTTTGGGAATGTTTCCCAATATAATAAACACAATCCCGCCCTTTAGGCCGTAAATTGGGGTGTTGAAACCGGCGGGATAGCAACAAATGCAACTTGGAGGGAATAATGAATATTAATCTACTATCCCCATACAATCTTATAACTACCGACATACTGCCAATCAACGCATAAACAGTGTATAGGAAAATAGATTTTAATTCAAATGAACATGCTGAGTGGCTGCACTTTTTCTGAGACGGCGCCCTGAAAACGAAGGCACCTGTCGGCACAGTGCATTGCAAAGTCAAAGAAAACGGACAATATTGATATATCCTCACTTTGTTAAAGATGTGGGGAATGTGGGTGCTATTCCTCTATCATTTTACGTGCAATTATTAGCGCTTCATCCTGTGTGTTCACCTCCCCCTCCAACTGCAAATCATATATCCGGTCTAACGCTGAAACAAGCTCTGGTCCGGGAGCATAGCCCAATTTCATCAGATCATACCCGTTCACTAACGGTTGTGGTTTCCATTCTCTTTCTTTGAGAGCTTCGCGTTGTTGAAGGACGTAATCGATATTTTCCGTGCAGCCCCAACTCGCCATAGAATCGGCATAAGTCAGTCCGCAAAGTTGCTCGAACCCATCTTCAGCAAAGAGCCTGCGCAGTGTGCTTTTTTTCATTTTTTTTGCATCTTTAAAATACATATGGCGTTTGACAAGCCATGTGATCCTCTGGGTTTCCTTTTTGGTTAGCCTCAACCGTCGGCAAATTTTACGGGCAATCTCCGCGCCGATTCTTTCATGTTCGGGGTATTTCATCGGGTTATCCCTGCACGCCTGAGGCTTTCCAATATCGTGGAGCAAAGCGGCCATAGCGCATTCAAAATCGGGATACTCGCCTAACTTCTCAACGGTCAGCAGCGTATGAGTGAAAACGTCGCCTTCCGGATGATAATTTTCCGGCTGTTCGCAGCCGCGGGTAAGCTCAATTTCCGGGAAAACAGCCGTCAACAAGCCCAATCGATCCATAATCTTCAATGCTAAGACCGGTGCCCGATCAGTGAGTATTATTCGCAGTTCTTCGGCGAGACGTTCAGCGGCGACTCGATTTATCTTATGGGACATCTCTTTAACAGCCGCCTCGGTTCCATTTTCTATTTTCAAATTAAACCTTGCAGCAAACCTGACGGCCCTGATCAATCTCAAATAATCCTCATTAAAGCGCTCTCGCGGGTGTCCTATCGTCTTCAGAACTCGTTTTGATAAATCCCGCTCCCCCCCGACCATATCGATAAGCTTTGCAGATACAGGGTCGTAATACATACCGTTAATAGTGAAATCACGACGTTCAACATCCTCCTCAATACCTCCAAAATGCACCTTGTCCGGACGTCTGCTGTCGCTGTATTCGGACTCGGAACGAAAGGTGGCAATTTCATAACTGCAGCCGTTTAATATAACTAATATAACGCCGAACCGGCGGCCAACAGGCTTGGTGTTTTTGAATATAGCCTCAGCTTCCGCCGGTGTGGCGGCCGTAGCAACATCATAGTCCTTAGGCTTTTGACCTGAAACCATATCTCTGACACACCCCCCTGCCAGTACGGTATAATACCCACTGGATTGAAGACGCTCAATTATTGAACAGGCATCATGGTACCTTATGTCGTCAGTTGGTAATGATAAATCTTTTTTTTTATGAAATGAATGTCTATCAGTTATCATATTGATATTTCACAATACAAGAAGAATTCAAAATATGTTTGCCTGGTGGTCCTTTCCACTTGTTTTTCGATTATAACGGCTAATGGATTGTGAAACAAAGATACACCAGCAGTTCGTAGTAAACGCTTTCAAGTTTCATAATAGCCCAACATGGAGCGATCTGAAGGATCGCTCCATGTTGGGACAGTTGTCGAGTACAATATTCTCTGACCTGAAAGGGCATTTCAAATCCATAGAGATATCGCCTATAAATTATGAAATGATCTTTCAGCTCATGTTTTATGTTCATCCTCCTGTCCCCAGGATTCCATGTCCTTTCAGGACATACCATCCTGGGCTATAATGAATCCGTCCCTTCGGGACTCCAGACGAAATCCCAACTTTAAATTTTCAAATTACCAGTCCAATCCGAGAAGAACCGTTTTTTATCATTTATTCCCCCTGGTTGAAACCAGGGGCTGCCTGACTTCGCCCTGGTGTTTATTTCCGGATATCCTTCATATTCGAAAAATTTATTTGACTTTATGCCTTTCAACTTTTATACTTACCTCATTATCAGATCCTCAGTGCTCCGCATTTACGCTCAAATGACGCTTATCGGTAAATAGAAAATTGCTCAATGAACAGAAATGATACTATTTACGTAGGGAAAGGTGGTGAAAAGTTAAAATATGCGATCGACAAGCTTGACGTACCGGTTAAGGATAAAATTGCTGCCGATTTCGGATGCAATATCGGTGGATTCACTGATTGCTTTCTGCATGAGGGTGCCAGTAAAGTCTATGCCGTAGATACCGGATACGGGATGCTGGAGTGGAAACTCAGGTGCGATGACCGGGTGATCGTCATGGAAAGGACTAATGCTATGCACGTCAACTTGCCTGTCAAGGTTGACATTATTTCTATTGATGTGGCGTGGACACCCCAGGTACATATCTTGCCATCGGCTTTCCGCAATATAAAACAGGACGGCATAATACTTTCTCTATTCAAACCGCAGTATGAGGCCGACAAGTCACAGGTTAAACGGGGTGGTTTGGTTGAGGCAGAGGATTTTGAACAGGTGCTCGGCTCCACTCTTCAAGAACTTGAAAGCATTAATATGGCCGTAAAAGAGGTTGTTCGGCTTCCTCAGAGAAGGAAAAAAAATCTGGAAGCTATACTTTATTTAGCTTCGACTTAGTCAGAATACTCTGAAATCAACACACGAATATGGTTCAACGCGCTTTCATCCCTTCTACCGTATATTGGGGGACTATTACGCGATTTGAATCCATTGAATTCGCGCTCTACCCTATCCCGAACATTTTCACGCGTTTTCATTGGTGCATCTGCGGCAAATGTCAAACGCCGCCATTCCGATTTACTTTAATCATACGATATGATATGATAGCATTCTCTAAAAAGTAGCCTGCATCTTTACTGGATTTTACTTAAATGAATTACAAAATGGCCGTATTCGACATCGAGGGCTGCCTGACCCTGGTCCCTACCGTGTGGGAAATCATGCATGTAAAAAACGGCACATGGGAATCACACGGTGCCCCCTACTGGCAGAGTTATCTGGATGGTGAAATGCCTTATGACCAGTTTGCCCGGCTGGATGTGGCTGCCTGGAGTGGCGCGCATAAAACACTGCTTGTTGAATCAGCGCAGGAAGTTAACCTTATGCCCGGCTGTATATCACTCATAAAGTTCTTGAAATCCAACGACATCAAAATTGTCCTTGTCAGCAACGGCTTGATGACTCTCGCTGAGCGTTTTTTAGATTTAGGGGTGGATGATGTGTATGCTAATGAGGCCATAACCGATGGACAAGAGCTCACCGGAGACATTAAAATAAATGTCCCTTTTCATGGAAAAGGACAAGTCGTCAAAAAACTGATGTGCAAATATAATTTGGCTCAGGAAGAGGTGATAGCTGCCGGGGACGGCCGCGCCGACATACATATGTTTGCCAAGGCAGGCAGGTCAATCGCCATTTGTCCTGCCCATCCGCACGTTAAAGAAGCCGCAACCGATGTCATCGAAAGCGAGAACCTTGAACTTTGCATACAGTTACTATCGACTGCGTGAAAAAACGGAGATTGGTGCGGAATTGTACCAATCTCCAATAAACCGTTTTACCCTTTTCAGAGCATCACCTGATTTCCATCGCGTGCAGACTGATAAATCGCATCCACAATACGCATGACAGTGACACCATGCGCGGCCGAAGGTTCAGGCTCATGCCCCTCTCTGACAGCATCAATAAAATGCTGCTGAGGAGTCTGCGGGGCATGCTGCAATTTAAGCTGTTCTGTTTTGGGCCCATCCTCACCTTCGCAGCAAAAAGTCAGCTGAGAATTCCGCTCGAAGACGGATGCTTTGGTTCCGTACATCTTCATGGTCACCTCACTCCCCGCGGTCTGATGCCCGTCCCAGCTTGAGGCCAAATAAAGCGATGAGCCGTTCTGGAATTTTATCATCGCAGCGGCAAAATCTTCACAGTCGAAATCCACATCCACCATTTTTTCCCTTGCCAGTAAATTATGGGCAGCACCGAGGACAGATTGGGGACGTGGGTAGCCCATAAGCCATAATGCCAAATCAAGCCTGTGCACACCAAGATCGATCAGCGGCCCCCCGCCGCTGCGGCTCTTTTTGCCAAACCAGGAACCGGGGTAAGGATAGCCGTCCATACGTGTATATGTCGTTGTAACATGATATATCATACCGAACCGACCGGCATCCACCATGGGTTTTAGCGTAGCACCGGTTGTCATGAAGCGCATATTGAAATGCATCATGAGAGTCAATCCTGACGTTTCCGCCTGTTTTTTCATGCTTACTGCTTCTTCAGCGTTCATCGCCATCGGTTTTTCGCAAAGGACATGCTTACCGGCGTTAAGCAAATCCATTGTGATGGGATAATGCAAATAATTAGGCACCGCTACCGCCGCTGCATCAAGATTGTCCATTGCTAACAATTGTTTATAATCCTTGCATGCCTTTGCCCGGGGGAACTGCTTCGAAGCTCGAGACAGCTTCTCTTCGTCGGGGTCGCAGATCGCTGTTAACCTGGCATGTGAACAATCCGCGAAGTTATCCGCATGCTGCATACCCTTACGTAAACCTATAACGCCTACATTAATATTTCTCATTACCTTACCGCCTAAAGTACCTTCTAAAAAGTAAAACTTCCGGATATTCGTACGTCGTGAAACGCCAGGGGCGTGGCTGAAAAGGTTCCAACAGATTCGTATAGAGCTCCTTCAGGGGCTCCTGATTTTGAATAATGTCGCGCTGAGGCGGGGACGGTTGAAAGCGTCCACTGCAAGCCTGGCCGAAAAGGCAATAACAGGTTCGTAGTGAGCCCTTTCAAGGGCTACGGAATCCGGAAATTGTTACGCGCTCCCCGGGACGCTTGAAAGCGTCCACTACGAGCCGAGTTTTCGGTTGTGCCCCTACGGCCTGACCACAAATTCACGCGTTTGAAAAACTGGTATACTTACCTGATTCGAAACAACAGCCACTTCTAAAATGTTGGGGCCGATTGCTAAATCTTCGGTTTGTTCCGGTTCAAACCGCACGCCCCATTTGCCATCCTCTATTTCAGATAACGTGCCTCTGAAAATGACATTATCTCTGGAGTCATACCACAGGTATGTGACATCATCAAGGAACTCCGATTTATACGGTTCATCTTTAAAAGTCACGTTAACCGAGAATTCGACTTCCTGACCGCGCCTGATACTCCTCGGCCCCGAGATTGACACTTGCGGCATTATAGGTTCTTCGAACATCGACCACCTGTCAGCAGGATCAGGATAATCTTCAAAACGCTTCAGATGAATGTTTTCCTCCACCGGATGTATTCTATGCAGGTAAAAAGGCCCTAACCCCACCCAGAAGTGTTCCTTGTCATCATACCATTGCTGTAAATTTTGCCAACGTTCAGCAACATCGTTTTCGGTTACGAATTCCCGCAGCACATCACCGTAAGGGATATAATTGTCCGAGGAGGCCTGTTTCAGCATATCATTAAGGATGCTCAAACTTTCCGATTCCCGCGTCATATCAGTCCATTGTATCTGCAATTGATCGGCTTTGTGATTGGAGAAGGCGAGTTTACCTTCACGTTCCGCCATGATTCCGAGCGTAACAGTATGCCAGGGGCCGGGTCCGTGCGTATAAGTCGGAAACCACGTCGAGACATTGTTCTCGGCATCCAGGCTGAAACTTTCACTGTAAGTTTCAATAATCAGCGGGGATTCACTGGCGATGCGCACCCCACGGAAATTCCGCTTGAAAGATTCAAAGGCGGGTACCTGTGAATGATCAAAAAGCTTGCTGGCCTCGTCCGCACGGTCAAAACTCAGGATCATGGACAGCACAAAATCGGCGATTGATAATTTACTGCCGTCATGCCATTGGATATCAAAAAGTTCCTCGGGATAATAGACAACGCTCTTGCGCCTCGCAGTAAGCCCGTCGGGATATTGATCTTCGACTGTCTGGAATATCTGATTTTCCGCATCCCAGTCTATCCATGCATCGTCGGGCACATCGATTTGTTCTGCAAATTCCAGATTCACCCAGTCATGTGTCTTCTGCACAGGTAAACCCTGCTGCAAAACGACATCCGCTTTTTCGATACGCTGCGGCCATTGCAGCCCCGTATAAGGGTCAATGATTACACCGTAATCATTGGTAGCACGTTTGAACATCATATCGAATATCCAGTTACTCCCGTTGAGTGGATTCCAGGGGTCAGCAATCAAATCGGCCAAAGCGATATTAGCAACTCCACCGATCTGGTCTCCTATTCTCAGTGTATACGGCCAGAGATAGGCACCGGAGATGCCCCCGGCGAGATCGGCGGCAACACTGACTTCGGACCGCCGCGGTGCGACGCTGAAGGGTTCAACAAGCCAAATCCGCACTGAATTTTCAAGAGCCAATTCCATGCCCCTTTCAAACAACTCCTGACGTTCTTCCAGCGAATCGAAATCACGGCGTCCCAATCTTTCAGAGACTTCATCGAATTCATCGGACGGTTGATAGGCCTGCCAGAGCGGCACACCCATTCCGCGGGGGGTATAATAGAAATTGAAAACGTTGGTCTGATCGCGCTGTATAACAGTGGAAATCCATGCACCTGTGTATATGTGAAACAATCCCTGCTCAGGATCAGCCCCCGTCCAGACGGGCGACGCATCGGAAGCGGAGCGATAATCTCTTAAAACATCGAAACCCAAATTCTCAAGCAGGGCAGCAAGATAATCACCGATCTCCCGGCGCTGATCTTCGGTTCTGATAAGCAGGCGCAGTTCAACCACCTCACCATCATAACGCCATTCATCATCCACCTTTTCAGCCCCGAGTTCTTCCATAGCCTGTGTTATTATACTTTCCGCCTTCCGGGGGTCATGAGAATAGCGCTGCTCAAGCACCCTCGCCTTCTCCACAGATCGAGCGTAATCGGGAAAGGAATTACTGATAGGAAACCAGGTGGGCTGCGCCATCCCATCGTAAATCTCACCCACGATATAATCACGGTCGACCAGCCAATTTATGGCCTCTCTGACTTCAGCTAATGCAAAAGGATTAAGTTTGCCGCTCTCGGCAAAAACAGGGCCGGCGGGGTTAAAAGAGAGTTCCACCGACTGCCCCATCTGACGTTCATAGTCGATGTCATCCCGATCTAAAATTGACTCATACAGTTCGGGGTTCGTAATATCCGTTGCGTAAAGATGCAGCTCTTTATTAATTAACTGCCGGAAAGCCGTTGAAGCGGAAGCCTGACGGCCGGCTACCACCTCATCAATCCAGGCACCTTTCCGAACCTCCTTTTCGCCTGCATAGAGGAGCGCGTTTATTGACATGAAAAACAGGATGGAGAACGTTACAAAAAAAGAATTCACAACAGAAGTGCGGATAACGTTAGTTTCCAGAAATAATTTCATGATTAAACCTCCTAAGATTGACACAGTTCGAGCCACGTAAATATTCAGTGAACCCCGTTGCCTCGTCACCACCGTTCTTTTTTACTCATAAGTTATTGATTTGCAAAGAATAATTTTGATATACCTGCCCACTTTATCCGCAAAGATGAAAGAGAGCCAAAATGACACTTTAAAAATGGACTTTTAATCTTTTATACGCAATATTGCCTTTGGTTTGTGAAATGTTCGATATAACTCATTCTTGATCGAGCTTGAAAGCGCTGTGGATGGCTTTCAAAGCATCTTTCCCTTTCTCGAAACCAATAACGACGGAAATACGTATTTCAGAAGTGCTTATCATCTCGATGTTGATCCCGTTATCGGCAAGCGCCTGGAACATTGTTTCCGCAACACCGGTATGGTTTTTCATCCCCACACCCACTATGCTGACTTTGGCAATGTTTTCATCAACTTCCACTTCACCACAGCCTAATTGTTCCATAACGCTTTCAGTGGCTCTTCGCGCGGCGGGTAAATCATCTTGCAGCACGGTAAAGCTGAGGTCGGTAATACCCTGAGCGCTGACATTCTGTACAATAACATCGACATTGATATGCTCTTTCGATATAGCTCTGAAAATCCGTGCAGCGGCACCGGGAGTATCCGGAACATCCCTTACGGTCACTTTAGCTTCATTTTCTTCCAGTGCAACTCCACGCACGTCTACCTGTTCCATTTCTTCGGTATTACTCACGAGTGTACCCTCCGTAAAATTCTCGCTGGATCTGACCCTGAACGGGACTGAGAATCTTTTAGCAATTTCAACTGAACGAGACTGCATTACATTGGCGCCAAGACTGGCCAGTTCCAGCAGCTCATCATAATCAATAGTGTGAATTAAGTGCGCCTGGGAAACCAGACGGGGGTCTGTAGTATAAATACCATCTACGTCAGTAAAGATATCACAACGGTCGGCTTCAAGTGCGGCCGCCAGTGCAATGGCGGTCGTATCGGAGCCGCCACGTCCGAGGGTGGTAATATTATCTTCGGAATCAACGCCCTGGAATCCTGCAACAATAACTATCCGACCTTTATCCAATTCCCCAACTACTCGCCCGGTGTTTATTTGACGTATCTTTGCTTTGCTGGAGACATTATCGGTATGGATACCGGCCTGAGCGCCGGTAAGGCTGACGGCTTCATACCCTAAAGAATGAATTGCTATGGCCATAAGTGCGATAGACATTTGCTCTCCCACTGCCATCAGCATGTCCATTTCGCGCGGTTCGGGTTCTTCATGTAACTGTCTAGCCAACTCTATAAGCTCGTCCGTCCTATCCCCCATAGCGCTGACTACCATAACGACATCGTTACCACCTTCGAATTCCGTAACCGCTCGTTTAGCGGCATTTTTTAACTTCTGGGGGTCTGCAACTGAAGACCCTCCGAATTTTTGGACTACGATTGCCATGTCTGTTCTCGTAAAAGTAATTATTAAATGTGTTTAATAGAAAAGAATATGGTAAAGTATTGGGCTTTACACCTTGTCCTTGGATACCTGTAGTTAATTACGGAAAAGGAAATAATAAGCAAACGCTGCAACTTCAAGTGTTGAAATGAGCTTTCAGCTCATGTTTTTATTCATCATCCTGTATCCCGGGATTTCATGTCCTTTCAGGACATTCCATCCCGGGCTATTATGAAACCGTCCCTTCGGGACTCCAGACGGAATTCCACTCTTTTAATTTCAAATTACCAGTCTAATTCGAGAAGAACCTAATATAATGGTTGTAACTTTTTATTTCAAGTTTAAGCTTCGGATAACCGCAACGCTTCCTCGACAATTTTCACATTTTCCTCGGTATGGGCTTCCGCCAATGGAAAACGACTATTAGGCCAAAAGTTGACGCTGCAGAAACCTTACAGCGCAAATTCCTCGCAGAACCTTACAATTGAAACTCAGGCGTGGTTTTGTCTACAATGGTAAGTATGCAGTTGAACGCGTGTCGCCGCTCCGGATGATTATCCTGGATATTTCTTTTTTTCAACTAAAACCATGAATGATAACAAACAAATGGATGGATGGACGGGGCAGCAGGGATTTAGTAATGTTCATGCTGATATCGCTTTTTTTATTTCTATTATCATGTTCATTTCCGCCTGCCACAGCATACCTTCAAACCGCACCGACACGCATGATAAACATCAGAATGAAGATATCAGCACCGCTGATCCGGATGACAGCC
>PUNP01000284.1 GCA_003551785.1 Candidatus Brocadiaceae bacterium
CATTGACGAAGCCCATCACTTCCGCAATCCAGGTTCCCCCAGCCGGGAAGAAAAGACCGGGCGGCCGTCCCGTTACCAGAAGTTATTCGAACTCCTCGACAACACGGTGCGGCCAAAATCCGTCTTCATGCTAACCGCCACGCCTATCAATAACCGGCTGAGTGATTTTCGTCATATGCTGGAACTATTCACCCGCCGAGATGAGGCGTATTTTGCGCGGACCCTTGGGGTGAACAATCTTCGCGCCCATTTCAACAAGATGGAGCGCGCTTTACGCAAGATCGCGGGCGGTGACGCCACTGACCTATCCGAACACTTGACGGAAGTGCAGGATATCCTCGCCAAGGACCGGCTTTTCAGCGAGCTTGTCGTACAACGAAGCCGCGCCTACGCCCGAGACAGTCAAATTCAGGAAGTAGGTGAAGCTGCGGCGTTTCCCGAACGTAAACCACCCAAGGTGGCCGAATACTCCATTCGCAAGACCTATGGCCGCCTTTTAGACATGTTCGAGCAAGCCTTCCGTAAGAAGAATCCCCTGTTTACTCTTCCCATCTATTACCCACTGGCTTGGTACAAAGGCGAAGACGCTACTATCGACTCCTTCGAACAGAACCGTCAGAAACAGGTGGTCGGACTCATTCGCACGCAGTTTCTTAAACGCTTTGAAAGCTCTGTGTGCGCTTTTGAACTGTCTTGTGACCGGTTGATGAAAAAACTCCTCGCCTTTCTTGAAGTGCACAGCCAGACCGATACTGAAAGACGGCGGCTCGAACACTGGAAACATGAGAACATGGACATCATCGGTTACGCCAAGCAACGGGAGTTCGAGTTCTGGGGCGAAGGCGAGGAAGAGGACCCGGACGAAGACATCATTTCTCCCGAAATGCTGGAAGCCGTTGAGGAACTCAGCCGGGACGAGTACGATGTCGAGCGGATCATGGATGAAATTTATCACGATCTGCGCCAGGTCGCCAATTTTATCGACGAAGCCAGGCAGTTCCAACCCAAGCACGATGACAAGCTGCAGAAACTTATACGCCTGATCCAGTCGAAAGAACTCGCCAACGAGAAAGTGCTCGTCTTCACGGAGTTCGCTGATACTGCCCGCTACCTGCGCCGTCAACTCATCGATGCGGGCATTGAGGATGTCGCGCAAGTGGACAGCGCCACCAAAGGAAGCCGGGCGGACATCATCCGCCGCTTCTCGCCCTATTACAACGGCAGCTCGTCCGCCGAACTCGCGGAACGAGGCCTACAAGAAATCCGTATCCTCATTTCCACGGACGTGCTCTCGGAAGGGCTCAATCTGCAAGACGCCTGCCGCATGATCAATTACGACATCCACTGGAATCCGGTGAGGCTCATTCAGCGCATTGGCCGTGTTGATCGGCGCATGAACCCGCGGATCGAAGCGCGCATCCAATGTGATCACCCCCAAGCCGCCGGCTCGCGCGGTAAGGTCCTCTTCTGGAATTTTCTGCCGCCCAGCGAACTCAACCAAATCCTTTCGCTTTACACCATGGTCACCCAGAAAACGCTGCTGATCTCGAAGACCCTCGGTATTGAAGGAAAGAAACTGCTCACGCCGGACGACGATTACGAGGCGCTCCGCGAGTTGAATCACCAGTACGAAGGCAAAAAAAGCACCGTCGAGGAGATGCACCTCGAATACCACCAACTGCTTCATAAGGACCCCGAACTCGAGGCCCGCCTCAACGGCATGCCCGGCGCCATCTTTTCGGGCCGTAAACGGCTAAGCAAAGGCTGCCGCGGCGTGTTCTTCTGCTATGCGCTGCCAGCCCTCGACAAAGATGCAGGCGAGTTCACGCAGGAAGCCGGCGTCACCCAGTGGTATCTTTATGACATGGACAAGGAGGCCATTCTCCAGGAGCCCCACGAGATTGTGGACAGCGTACGCTCGAAACCGAACACGCCCCGGCGTACGCTCATGGAAGAACCAACCCTATTGGACATCCGCAAGATCATAGAGAAGCACATCAAGAACACGTATTTGAAACGAGTCGATGCCCCAGTCGGCGTTAAGCCAACGCTCAAATGCTGGATGGAACTCAACGAGGAATAGCTCATGCCCGGTGAACACCGCGAGAGACTGGCCAGTATCAAGGATTTTGAAGCCCTCGTCCCTTATCTGCGCGACGAAATGGGGTGGCCGATCAGCGAAGACGATTTCGAGGAACTCACCTTCGAGTACACTCCAGAGGAACTCGGCATCGACCAACAGAACGCCGCCAAGATCCGCGAAATCAAGCGCCTGCGCCCCCTGGTCACCCGCCAGCCCTGGGGCATCTTCTTTGTAGAGTTCGAGCGCAAGCGTTTGCCCGTCGTCGCGTTGCGGCGCGTCCTGGGCAAGCTCGTGTTCAAGAAACGCGAGTCCGCCAATCCGGAGGAACGGCCGGCCTGGAATCTCCACGATCTCCTTTTCATCTCGGCCTTCGGCGAGGACGGCGATCAGCGCCTCGCCTTTGCCCATTTTTCCGAAGACACGGAAGTTCTCGGCAATCTCGCCACTCTCAAGGTGATCGGCTGGGACGGCCAGGATACGGGCCTGCATCTGGATGACGTGGCGGCAAAACTCACACGCAAGCTGGCCTGGCCCGAGGATGAAACCGACAACGGCGCTTGGCGCGAGCAGTGGCGGTCCGCGTTCAGCGTTCGCCATCGGGAGGTCATCACCACGTCCAAAGGGCTTGCCGAACGCCTCGCCGAACTCGCCCGCAAGATTCGGGGCACGATTCTCGCCACCCTCAAAGTGGAGACCGAACGCGGCCCCCTTCGCAAACTTATGTCCGATTTCCAGCGTTCGCTCATCCATGACCTCGACGAGCGCCAGTTCGCTGACATGTATGCTCAGACCATCGCCTACGGTCTGCTATCGGCCCGCGTGTCCCGCCAATCCGGCGCCCTTGTGGCCGATGACGCCGCCCTGCTCGCCCCCGAAACCAACCCATTCCTCCAAGAACTCATGCAAACCTTCCTCGACCTCGGCGGGCGCAAGCAGAAAGCGAACGGCGATGTCCTCGACTTCGACGAACTCGGCATCAACGACGTCGTGGAAACA
>PUNP01000758.1 GCA_003551785.1 Candidatus Brocadiaceae bacterium
ATAGCCAGTCATGCAAGCCACGGGCACAAGGCCCGTGGAGGAGGTAAATCTTAACGAAAGAATCAAACCTCCACGGGGCTTGTCCCCGTGGAAGATATGACTGCAGGTTTGGTACTGTGGTCAGGACAGTTACCTAACAGCCTTTGATTTCTGAAAAAGCCTATCGCTTAACCTTTCAACGCATATTATACCGGAAACAGGAAATATGTCAATTTGTTACAATAATTTTCTACTGTGAAAAGCCGGCATTGCAAATGAGTTCCATGACGTGTATTTGACATATTACAAAAATTGAGAGATAATAATAACTCTTACCAAATAGTTTTACTATGAGCAGCAACTTTTATCTGGGCTACTGTCCCGAAGCGGATGGAGTGGCGCTATGGTGAGGCCGCCCACAAAGTTATCGCCCTTGATGCGGGACATGTCTGCCAGAACTTTTATTTAGCCGCCGAGTCGATCGGCTGCGGTGCATGTGCAATTGCTGCTTATGATCAGCAGCTTTCTGATAATTTAGTTGAGGTTGACGGGAAAGATGAATTTATTGTCTATATGGCAACTGTGGCGAAAAATGATTAATTTGCTACTTGAGGAGGTGAATAATGGCAAATGATAAATATAAAAGTCTGACCTCTGAAGAAAAGAGGGTAATTATTGATAAGGGAACCGAATCACCTTTTAGCGGTGAATATGACAGACATTTTAAAAGGGGGGTATATCATTGTAAACGCTGTGACGCTCCACTTTATCGATCGGATGACAAGTTTGATTCCGGATGTGGATGGCCGGCGTTCGATGATGAAATTCCGGGCGCGGTTCACAGGATAACTGATGCTGACGGCATCCGAACGGAGATATTATGCGCCCGCTGCGGAGCTCATCTCGGTCATGTTTTCAGCGGAGAAAAACTGACAGATAAAAATATCCGGCATTGCGTCAATTCCATTTCGCTCCGTTTTGAAGCGGCAGGTAAATGTGACAAGGCTTTGGTGGCCGGTGGGTGTTTTTGGGGCGTAGAGCATTTTCTCAATAATGCCGAGGGCGTCATGTATACGAATGTCGGCTATACCGGTGGGGATGTGAAAAATCCTAACTATAAACAGGTCTGCCCTGGTGATACCGGTCACTTCGAGGCCGTCGAAGTAGTATTTGACCCCGATGTAACGAGTTATGAGAAGATATTAAAGTTATTTTTCTGCATTCACGATTTTACACAAATCGACGGTCAGGGCCCGGATACAGGCCCCCAGTACAGATCAGCTATCTTTTATTATAACGACGTTCAGAAGAAAACGGCGGAACGCCTTATTGCGGAGTTGGCCCGAATGGATTATGATGTGGCTACTCAAATTCTGCCCGCCCGACGTTTCTGGACGGCCGAAGATTATCATCAGGACTATTACGGCAAAGCGGGAAAAGAGCCGTACTGCCACGTTTTCAGGGAAGTTTTTGACAAGTAACCGGGTTCACTGAATATTTACTTTTTTTACTCACTTTAACTCAGGAGGTTTTAAACATGTCATTTACGTTAGAGACAGGGGCTCAAGCGCCCGATTTCAAACTCCCCGCAACGGATGGAAACACGTACAGTTTAAAAGATTTTGACGATGCCAAATACCTCGTCGTTTTCTTCACCTGCAATCACTGCCCGTATGTGATCGGTTCAGATGAAATTACCCGCAAAACAGCAGAAAAATACGCGCCTGAGGGCGTTAAGTTTGTGGGGATAAATTCTAACAGTGCGAACACTTATCCCGAGGATGGGTTTGAGGGGATGGTTGAACGGATGAAAGAGAATCGCTTCCCGTGGACTTATCTGCGTGATGAGTCCCAGGATGTGGCTCGTGAATATGGTGCGCTGCGAACCCCGCATTTTTACGTATTTAATGAGAACAGACAGCTTGTCTACACCGGCAGGGGCGTGGACAGCCCGCGCGATGCGTCAAAAATCACTGTCAACGATCTTGACCGCGCTCTGGATGAACTGACCTCCGGACGTCCCGTCTCCGTGCCTGTCACCAATCCGATCGGATGCAATGTCAAGTGGGACGGCAAGGATGCACACTGGATGCCGCCGGAAGCATGCGATATCGCATGAATGCGTTAGTGCAGTTATTGATCGAACAGTAGTTTTCTTTTAAATCAGGAGGAAGAATTATGGCAGAAATAACTTTGAAAGGTGAGACGTTACATACTTGTGGAACACTTCCGGAAACAGGTTCTGAGGCACCGCAATTTACATTGACGGGCACTGATATGGCAGAGTATGATTCTACACGGCTTCAATCCGGTGCTATGGTGCTGAACATCTTCCCCAGTCTGGATACGTCCGTCTGTGCATCTTCCGTACGTCGTTTCAATGAACATGCAGCGTCTCTAAAGAAGGCGGTGGTTTTATGTATCTCTATGGATCTGCCGTTTGCACAGGACAGGTTTTGCTTGGCAGAGGGGATAGAAAATGTGAAAACCCTATCGGCCTTCCGGCATCCCGAGTTTGGTGAAAAATATGGTGTTGCGATGACCGACGGCCCGCTGGAAGGACTTTTAGCCCGGGCAGTCGTTGTTGTTGATATGGATAACGTAGTCATCTATTCGGAATTAGTGCCTGAAATTGCCCAGGAACCGAATTATGAAGCTGCTTTGGAAGCGTTGCAGGGAATATAAGCAATGCGCAATGGAGGTGTTAGGGGCCTGGCCGAAAAGGCAATACTGGGCAAATTCCGCAACTTTAAGTGCAACCGCGCCCCTCCGGGGCGCATTAATCTTTTCATCATTTATCCCCCTGGTTAAAACCAGGGGCTACCCAACCTCGCCCCGCTGGGGCGAAAGCAGAGACCTTGCCCCGAACGGGGCAAAGTACGGTAGCCTCGGGTTTCAACCCGAGGTGATGATTCATACGTATTTTTGCGCCCTGAAAGGGCGCGGTAGATCGTTGCATTTTGACGTTTTTGACACTCCGGCAGGGTCTTCATGGCAGACCTGTTCGTTCGGATATAAGTTGTAGGGGCGACTGGCGGGTCGCCCTGACGGTGCAATTTCGTCCCAGAACACCCCGGGGCGAACAGCCATTCGCCCCTAC
>PUNP01000216.1 GCA_003551785.1 Candidatus Brocadiaceae bacterium
AAATCCGCTCATCCGGGAATGAAGCATGGAATGAATTGCTGGATCTGAAGCTGGACCTGATGACCCGGCTTACACCCTGCCAGGCCAAGGCCCGTAAGAAGAAGATTATACAGGACTGGGACAGTTATAAGAAAAATCACGTAACAGGTTGATATAGTGGATATAAGTGTTATATTAACAGCATCATAGATTAAAAGGAAAAGAAAATGCCCTCAGTTGAACTGACCAGAAAACTTGACTACAGCGATGACGGAACTTACCGTCTCCGTATCTACGTGTCGGAGACTTCTGATAATATTACTCCTTATTTACTGCTGTACCGGACTTATCCCAGGGACCATGAGGAGCTGACAGCCCCGTCCGGATATCTACGTCCGGTTCGTTATTATGAGCTGTTTTCCTTCCCTTCCGACAGTCCGGGTGATGACTCCCCTTTCTACCGTCAGAGCTATCTGGACCTGCAGCTTGATTCAATGCACGATGTAAACCAGATATATACCACGCTTACCGAGGGTCTGACCGATTTCCTGCGGGACCTGGAGGAGACTAATAATACAGCGCCTACCACGGAGACTTATACTATATGACGAAAGAACTGACAGTGAATACCCGGGGACCTGTTGCGGACGATGATGAACGCTCCGTCCGTCTGGTATGTACCCTGACTGATGGTGGATCCTCCTGGAACGCTTTTACGGTCCTTGAGGGTGATGACCACGACCCGGTTAATGATATTAAGGACATTACGTTCCTTAGATGCGCCTCGGCTGACGACTGGGCCCGTCTGTCCACTGTTAAGGACGGCAGCGGTCTTAAACGGACCGATGAGATAGACGTACTGGTGCCTGTACAGCACCGCGCGCAATTTATCAGTTACCTCAAAGAGGACCTGTCCGGATCGGAGGACGAGCAGGGACGGGTTATGGCTGAGGATACCGCGGGAACTGTCGTCCACCTGTCCGTAAACGGAATAGGTCCCTACTACATGCCGTATGAGGAAGCTTCCTGATGAACGCCCGTCCATATTTAGTATATAAGAACATAGTCCCGTCAAAGACCCTGAGGAGGCCCAGGTGGTCCCGTGGGAGCCTGAAGGATACTTTCAGGCCCTCGGAGAATCCCGATCCTGTAAAGGGTACTCCTGATGACGGCATAAACAGGCTGAAAGACAATGACACCTCCTGACAATCGCCCTATACCCCGGTTTAGCTCCGGACGCGGTCCCGAGATACCGGAGGAGTACAACCAGTGGAGACGGACCGGTACTGATGAGGCCCTGGAGAATCTGTTCAACCGGCTGGAGCCGATAATCAAGTCCGCCGTGGGCCGGTATGTCGGAGGGGACAGTACATACTATCCCCGGGCACGTATACTGGCTAGACAGGCCCTGGATACGTTCGATCCGGAGAAGGGTGCTTCCCTGACAACCCATGTATATAATACTCTGGGACGTTTAAGACGTGTTAAAGGGGAGCGTGAGTCGGTTATGTACACCCCGGAAAGACACAGGATCGGTCTGGCCCGGATGGAGGACTTTACGTCCCGTTTTGAGGAGGATCACGGGCGTCCCCCCAATACTGCTGAAATTATGGAGGAGATGGGGATCTCCCAGGGTATGGTGGAACGACTTAGGAAAGCGGCTAAGGGGACTATATCCCTAGAGCGGATGGAAACTGAGAAAGGGGACCCTTTCGCAATGCCGGACAAGTCTGATTTCAGTAATGTCTGGGAGGATTATGTGTATTACGATTCCGACCCGTTGGACCGGAGGATAATGGAGGGTCTTACGGGTTACAGCGGGGCTGACCGGAAGTCCCGGGAGGAACTGGCTGAAGAATTAGATATGGACCGGTCCACAGTGGGCCGGAGGGCTAAGAAGATAGAGGAGAGATTAACAGAAAGGCCGACTGAATTATCATGAACCGTTTAAGATTTACTGAACCCCTTAAGTCGGGGTTCATACAGGATACAGGGGTAAATATGCTCGGAGGACTTACTCCGGCGGAACATCTGGAATCAGGAGATCTTCTTGTGATATCCAGGAACGGCGGAAGCCCCCGTTTTTCGGAAATAAAAGATATCCGCAAGGACTTTGTGGATTTCTGTATAGTCCTGCTGATGGAACATACGTTCGTTATGGGGGCCCCGGACCAGAAAGTGATTACTGACCGGGGCGAACAGCCCCTTAAGGACATCCGGGACGGACAGGTCCTTGAAGGGGTGGGGGGAGAAGAAGTCAGAGTATGCGGGGCAAGTCTTAAGCCCTATATCATCTATGCTGTAAGTCCCGTGACCGAGGAGGGAAAGTACGGAGCGGAGGGGATAAAAGCTGTCTGTCCGGAGGAATTGTAATTAAAGAAAAAGGTATTATATTACATTATGATGAACCAGCTGAATCTTTGCTTGGCGTTTGATACCTGTCTGTACTGCGGTGACACTTTATGTACAGCTGATGACCGGAAAAGAGGTTACTGCCTGACCTGCCTTATTACGGGAGCGAATATCTGTAGTAAATGCGGGAACGATGTAACGATATGTGACTGTCCGGATTATTATATATTTACGGACGGGACCACATCAACTATGCTGGTTGATGAAGAAAAGGGGGATACAGGACTGTACCCGGATGAACAGCCTGTCTTATAATAGAAAACACAACACAGGAGTTATGGTAATGGGTAAAGGTGAACGTAATCGAAAGAAGAAAGAGCAGGAAGAGATGAAAGAACAGAAGGATCAGCAGGTTAATCGGGAGGGGTGGAAATTAGGCCCGGACTTGAGCGGGAAGCACAAGCGGCCGTCAAGAAAGGTGTCCAGACAGAATGTCCCGTCGGTAGTTAAATCCAATATGCTGCTGCTGGAGCGGATATATGCCGAGCACGGTATGGTAGTGGGGATAACCAAGGACGGAGAGAAGGTGGTTAAGAGTCCGCGGGAGGCCCTGTATCTGGCCCAAGAGATAAACAGTATGCCCGTAGGACCGGTCTGGAAGAACCATAAGGAAGAGCTGGTGCGGAATATCATCAAGGCCTATAAAGAGGCTAGCAACCAGCTGGAGGACTCCTCCAACTCGCAGC
>PUNP01000339.1 GCA_003551785.1 Candidatus Brocadiaceae bacterium
AGGGCGCTAAGGAAGTTGGTCTTGAATTTACCACCATGTCAAAAAGTTTTAACATGGCCGGCTGGCGGGTAGGCTTTGCTGTTGGGCATAAAGATGCCGTCGGGGCTCTCGCACGCATCAAAGGTTATTTTGATTACGGAATGTTTATGCCGGTCCAGATCGCCAGTATTATTGCGCTTCGGCATTGCAATGAGGAGTCCAGCTATCAGGCAGGGATTTATGAAAGACGTCGGGATGTGCTTTGTGACGGTTTAGAGCGTATAGGATGGCCTGTTCAGCGACCTAAAGCCACAATGTTTGCGTGGGTTAAAATACCTGAAAAGTATCAGCATATGAGTTCATTGGATTTCAGTCTCTTGCTTTTGGAAGAGGCTAATGTTGCCGTAGCCCCTGGTGAAGCATTCGGGCAGGGCGGTGAGAGATACCTCCGTATGGCACTGGTGGAAAATGAATTGCGTCTGAAACAGGCTGTCAGACAGATGGGACGTGCGCTGGATATTTGATTTACCGGCTAAGTATTTTACTTTTACTTTACTTGAATCTTGAATAAATGTTATGCCGATAACTAAAAATAAAAGAATTACTTTCAAAACCGGTGGAATACACCCTGGGGAAGGTAAGGACATTACGCAAAGCTTACCATTAGTGGCTTCCGAACCTCCGAAAATATTAGAAGTTCTGATGCTCCAGCATCTCGGTGCACCTGCCAAACCGGTCGTTGAAAAACGTCAGGAGGTTAAAAAAGGTCAAATCATTGGCGAAGCACAGGGTTTTATCAGCGCAAATGTCCATTCGCCGGTGAGCGGTAAAGTGAAGGTAATCGAAAATAAAGTGCACAACCCGACTGGACGCGCTGTGCCGGCGATTATAATAGCCAACGATGGGCAGGAAGAATGGGCGGAGGGGTGTAATCAAGAGCAGGATTTGAGTGCAATGAATGCCGAAGCCATGGTCAGTGCTGTGCAAAGAGCCGGCGTTGTTGGTATGGGAGGAGCCACTTTCCCAGCGCATGTAAAGCTAAGTCCGCCAAAAGAAACTCCGGTCACCGATGTGATGATTAACGGTGCTGAATGCGAGCCAATACTTACCTGTGACCATCGCCTCATGCTTGAAAAAACGCAGGAAATTGTCGAAGCTCTCAGCTTAATAATGCATATCGTAGGTGCTGAGAACGGATATGTCGGCATAGAGGCCAATAAACCTGATGCTATCAACGCTTTTAAACAAGCTGTAGAAGCTTCGGAACACGATATGAACATAAGGGTATTGTCTTTAGAGACGAAATATCCGCAGGGAGCCGAACAGCAGCTCATTACTGCTATAAGCGGCCGTGAAGTTCCTGCCGGTGGCGGGCTGCCCTCACATGTCGGATGTCTTGTTCATAATGTTGCTACGGCCTTAGCAATTTTAGATGCTGTAAAATTTTCCAGGCCTCTTATAGAACGGCCCCTTACAGTTGCCGGTGATGCGATCCTGAATCCGGGCAATTTTATCGAACGAATCGGAACACCTATAGAGCACATTCTGGAGAGACAGGGGGTTAAGGAAGATATGCGCATGTTAATTTCCGGCGGCCCAATGATGGGAGTCGCACAGGGCCAGACCGATGTGCCGCTTATAAAAGGGAATAGCGGGATTTTAGCCTTCACTCAATCGCTTCACAAAGAGCAGCGTTCTTGCATCCGATGCGGAAGATGTGTTGATGCGTGTCCTCTCAACTTGATGCCCAATATGATAAGTGTACTTTGCGAAAATGAAGAATGGGAAGAAGCTCAAAACGAGTATGGTGTGAAAGAATGCAAAGAATGCGGATGCTGTGCATATATATGTCCGGCTAAACGCGAAATAGTGCATATGATTAAATGGTGCAAGGCTGAATTAAGTCTGCTGGAAAGTTAGCCTGCATCTCACAAAGCAACGACAGTTAATGGTGTTCTCCAATGGCTTTAAGGTGTATAGCGTAAAAGTTTTTGCAAAGCTTTTTTCCAAAAAGCGGGTTAGTGATCTACTGTTATTTACACGTTTGATTTCATAATGTTATGGGTAAACTATTAATAAAACCATCGCCTCATCTGCAGGATGCCGATTCAATATCAAAAATAATGTGGTCTGTTTCTGCAGCGCTATTACCTGCTGTCATTGTCAGTATCTATTTCTTTGGCGGCGCTGCATTTTCGGTGTATTTTACCAGCGTGCTTTCCGCTGTTCTGGCCGAACTGGTTTGCCTTAAGCTGCGGCATAAACCATTGACTCATGCTGCCGACGGCAGCGCTGTTTTAACCGGTTTACTGACGGCTATGATACTGCCGCCCGGGTCGGCATATTTTGTCAGTATAGTGGCTTCGGGATTTGCAATCGCGATCGTTAAACACTGCTTCGGCGGGCTTGGCCACAATATTTGGAATCCGGCTCTTGCCGGACGTGTATTTGTTCAGTTTGCTTATCCTACTGAGGTGAATTTGTCGGAATGGATGATGCCCAGAGCGCTTTTCGGAGCGGGTACTGATGCGGTGACCCAACCAACGCCGCTTTCTGAAGCTTTTGAAGGACGACTCGATCTGCTGGATATGTTTTTGGGGAATAATATTGGGGGCAGTATAGGAGAGACTTGCAAGCTTGCTCTGTTGATCGGTGGCTTGTTCCTGATATACCGCAATATTATCGACTGGCGAATCCCCGTTTACTACATAGGCACCGTATTTGTCCTTACTGCTGTCTTACCCGACGGCGGAAGCGAACTGACCCCGTATCACCATATACTTTCCGGTGGGTTATTCCTCGGTGCATTTTTTATGGCAACCGATATGGTTACATCGCCTGTAACCCGGATGGGCCGCCTGATTTTTGCTATAGGATGCGGGGTGTTAGTTGCTGTTATTAGGCTTTATGGCGGTTATCCGGAAGGAGTCGCCTACTCAATATTGCTCATGAATACTGTCGTTCCTCTTATAGACAGATACTGTAAGCCAGCTATTTATGGTTCTAAAACGCAAAAGTCGGGGTGATAATTCAGATGAATAATAATGAAATGGGAAATGTAGAACAGCCGCAGCTCATAAAAAAAATACTGCAT
>PUNP01000159.1 GCA_003551785.1 Candidatus Brocadiaceae bacterium
CCTCGCTCCCCATCGAGACGATGGAAGCCTGGTCGATGCTCGGTGGCGCGCTCATCATGCACGCTATCAGCGTCGCACTCGGCGAGCCACTCACTCCAGCGGACTGGGTCCACCCCGAGGCGATCGGTGCGCTCGCGTACCTCGCGATCGTCGCCAGCGCGATCGGCTTCCTGCTGTACTTCGACCTGCTCGAGCGCCTCGGCGCGGTCGAGATCAACATGGTCTCGTACGTCGCCCCGATCTTTACGGCCGTCATCGGGTGGCTCTACCTCGGCGAGGTCGTCGACGCGGCGACGCTCGTCGGCTTCGGCCTCATCGTCGTCGGGTTCCTGCTGGTCAAGCGTCGAGCGATCCGCGAGGAGTTCGCCCAGCACGGCATCGGCCGCTCGAGACCCGGTGACTGAACGCTGGTGAGGCCGTCGACGCCTACAGATCCGTTCTTCCGCAACATTCGGACTCCTCTCGGGTCTGGCAGCCGTGAGGGTGACGATCGATTCTTCCCGTCCGGTACCGAGAGCCCTCGCTGACAGCGGTCAGCGACGGTGATAGTGACCCAGGTACAGTGCAACGAGGTTGATCGCGAGCAAGAGGAGAAAAGCGGTCGACAGCACCCACGACGTCAACCCGTGGATCAGGATCGGAACGTACAGAAAGGGCAGGAAGATTGCCGCCCAGAAACTGGTCTTTCGAATCGAGTCGGCCAGCTCTGGAACGGTTCGCTCGAGAAACCGGGAGTCATACTCGCCGGTCTCCGTCGGGTCGTCTTTCGCCGCAGTGGGTCGTTGGGTCGATTCGTCTCCCGACGCATCGCTTCGCTGAGTCGATTCGTTCATCGACGAACGGTTCTGGGCAGCCGAAGAGTCGGACATCGAAACACCTGGTATCGTGCCCAGCGTCGGCGACGAACTACATATATCGGTACGAACGTTCGACCGATTTGGTACCGATTCACTCGAGTCCGATCATACCCTTCCGTGGTTTGTCGCTTCGACCCCGAGAAGAGCATCTGTCACGCTCGTCTCTTCCGCCACCACGACTGTCTTAGACGACCGTTACTATCGATAAGCTGGACTTACTGGCTGGGTGGCGGTCAGGCTTGAACACCCGTTGACAACGCAGTCGCTTTCGGGTTGATCGGTCGAAAATCCGCACAAAAGACGACGCTCGAGTTACTGGAAGCCGATTCGGCTGCCGCGACGGCCCGTCGGATCGGGGCCGCGCGAACCGCCTTTGAACTCCTCTTCGATCCGCTCGTAGTACTCGAGGATGTCGTCGGTGATCGTCGGTCGGACGTTCTCCATCGCCTGTCGGAAGTGGCGCATCTCGACGATGTCTGCTTCGTGGTCTTCACGCAGTGCCTCGATCGCCGCCTCGCGAGCGATCGACTCGAGGTCGGAGCCGACGTAGCCGTCGGTGATCTCGGCGATCTCTCGCAGGGTCACGTCGGCGGCAAGCGGCGTCTCCTCGGTGTGGATATCGAGGATGCGCTCGCGACCCTCGACGTCGGGTTCGCCGATCATGACGAGCCGGTCGAATCGACCCGAGCGAAGAAGTGCGGGGTCGATCATGTCGGGGCGGTTGGTCGCGCCGATGACCATCACGTTCTCCATCTCCTCTAGGCCGTCCAGTTCGGTCAGCAACTGGTTGACGACTCGCTCGGAGACGTTCGAGCCGACCTCGCCGCCGCGGCCGGGCGCGAGAGCGTCGAGTTCGTCGAAGAAGATCACCGTCGGCGAGACCTGCCGGGCCTTCCGGAAGGTCTGACGGATGGCCTTCTCCGATTCGCCGACCCACTTGCTGAGCAGTTGCGGACCGCGCACCGAGATGAAGTTCGCGTTGGTCTCGTTGGCGACGGCCTTCGCCATCAACGTCTTCCCGGTGCCTGGCGGCCCGTACAGCAGGACGCCCGCCGGCGGATCGATACCGAGTCGGTTGAACCGCTCGGGGTTGTTCAGGGGCCACTCGACGGATTCTTGGACCTGCTCTTTGGCGTCGTGGAGGCCGCCGACGTCGTCCCAGGAAATCTTCGGGAGTTCGACCAGCACTTCGCGCATCGCGGAGGGTTCGACCTCGTTCAGCGCACCGCGGAAGTCCTCGCGTTTGACGATCATCCGGTCGATCAGGCTCGGCGGGATGTCCTCTTCGTCTAAGTCGATCTCCGGGAGGTACCGACGGAGGGCCTTCATCGCGGCTTCTTTCGTCAGCGACTCGATGTCGGCGCCGACGAAGCCGTGGGTCTCGTCGGCGAGGTGGCCGAGGTTGACGTCGTCCGACAGCGGCATGCCGCGGGTGTGGATCTGGAGGATCTCCTCGCGACCCACTTCGTCGGGGACGCCGATCTCGATCTCGCGGTCGAATCGGCCGGGACGGCGCAACGCGGGGTCGACGCTGTCGACGCGGTTGGTCGCCGCGATGACGATGACCTGGCCACGCGCCTCGAGGCCGTCCATCATCGTCAACAGCTGGGCGACGACGCGCCGTTCGACCTCACCCGTGACGTCCTCGCGTTTCGGCGCGATGGAGTCGAGTTCGTCGATGAAGATGATCGCTGGTGACTCCTCGCTTGCGTCCTCGAAGATCTCACGGAGCTGTTGTTCGGACTCGCCGTAGTACTTCGAGATGATCTCGGGGCCGGCGATGGAGAAGAAACTCGCAGAGGTCTCGTTGGCGACGGCCTTCGCGAGCAGGGTCTTGCCGGTGCCAGGTGGGCCGTGCAACAAGACGCCCTGTGGTGGCTCGATCCCCAGCTTCTTGAAGATCTGGGGGTGTTTCATCGGCAGTTCGACCATCTCGCGGACCCGCTGGATCTCGCCCTGGAGCCCACCGATGTCCTCGTAGGTGATCCCGCCACCAGTCTTCTCGAAGCCCGAAATGGGCTCTTCGCGGAGTTCGACGTCGGTGTCCTCGGTGATGAGGACGACGCCCTCGGGTTCGGTCTCGACGGCGATCAACGGGATGGCCTGGCCTGGCGACCGCATGAACGGGTGGTTCGTCGAGGACATGACGGGGACGATGTCCCGGCCCACCACGGGTCGTTTCAGGATCTGTCGTTTGACCATCCCGGCCGCGTCC
>PUNP01000629.1 GCA_003551785.1 Candidatus Brocadiaceae bacterium
GCTGCATAGACCGCACAGTGCAGCGCCGCCGTGCCGTTAGAGACCGCCACTGCCCGGCCGGATCCGGTCCGGGAGGCAAAAGCCTCTTCGAACTCTTTAACTTTCGGTCCCGTAGTAAGCCAGCTGCTTTTAAGGACGTCAACTACAGCTTTGACGTCTTCTTCGGTTATCTGCTGCCTTCCATACGGAATAAATGAGTCAGGAGAGGGTAAGGATTGTAAATGTGAGTTTTGGCGGTTCCGAAATCCGGAATGTTTTTTTTTGCTCATTTCGTGCACCATTTATCAGTTTGGCTTAAGAAGTTAATCAACCGCGAGACGACGTTTTCACAGCATAGTTCCAACTTTTTTATAATAATTAAGATAACTGAACTTTTTTGCTATATCAAGTCCAGGTTTCGGCTTCAAACCATTTATTTTTGCCAATAAAACAGGTTTATTTTAGCCTTTTAGCCCGCTTACGTATGAAAGTAGAAGTCAAAAAACACTCTGCCTGCCGCTATTCGGGTTCGAATTTCGGATCGACATGGCGCCGGATGAGATCTCTCAACTGCTTGACAGACAAAAAGTGCGGATTTGTTCCGCTGTTGTATGCAAAACCAGGCTCTACTTTCTTGCAGCCGTTCTGTTCACAGTAGTGTGAGGTGTTGTGCATTCCGGTAATAGGCAGGACTGCATAGAACTTGCCCATATCCACTGTATTGAAGCTGTCGCTGGAGGTGATCATCTCCTCATGAATTTTCTCGCCCGGCCGGATGCCCACAACCCGGTGCTCGCAATTTGGGCCGACAGCCATGGCCAGGTCCGTTATTTTATAGGAAGGCAGTTTGGGAACAAACAACTCGCCCCCAAAGGCGTTTTCAATCGCCCAAAGGACCATGTCAACGCCTTCCTGCAAGCTAATGTTAAAACGGGTCATTGAAGGGTCAGTTATGGGCAGGACTCCGGACCTGCGTTTTTCAAGGAAAAAGGGGACAACAGAACCTCGGCTGCCCATCACGTTGCCGTAGCGGACCACCGATAAGTGAAGGTCGCGTGTACCTTTTATATTGTTAGCCGCTGTGAACAGTTTGTCTGCACAGAGCTTGGTGGCGCCGTAGAGATTTGTGTACTGGTTCAGCGTGAAATGGAATTTTGCTCTTCGCTTTTAAGAGAATAAACAGGGTACGAAACGGCGGATTTTTTCAAGGCATGGGAAGCGTCAACAGAATCGCTTTGGAGAAGCAGAGGGCAGGTGGATTTACCCGCCCTCATGCAACCTTCTGTTGCTTGCTTCGACCGGCTATCCCTGGCAGGTTGCTTCCCAGCATTGCCCGCTTCCGTTTCACCGGCTGAAAGGATTATAGTTTTGTCTTGGCATTCAGTCAAACTTTCTTCGCAAGCAAAGTTTTCCTGACGTCTTTTCCGTGCAGCAGCCAGTTTGCGCCGGCGTTCGGCTTTTATCAGCCCCTCGCGGCCTTCCAGCTTGTCCAGAGGGGCGATATATCCTATAGCGCTATGCAGTCGTTTGGTGTTGTAGTGCTCGACAAAATTCGCCATCACACGTCGTGCGTCTTCCAGAGAAAGAGGCGTCTTAGGCCGTATGCATTCACTTTTGACCGACCTGTTCCACCGTTCGTATTTACCGTTGCTCTGCGGATAGAAGGGCGATGTTTTCACGTGGGTCAGACCGGAGAGTCGTATGAACTCCTTGAAGTCCCTGGCGATGAATTGGGGGCCGTTGTCGCTGATTATGCGTGGCCTTTCGTCCGGAAATTTTTCAAGTGCTCTTTGCAAAATGATTTCCACGTCAGTTTCTTTCATTTGCTCCCTGATTTCCCAATGCACCACGTAGCGGCTGTAGCCGTCCAGAAGGCCGCTGAGATAATAAAACGTGCCGCATATATTCACGCGTGAAACGTCAATATGCCAGTGTTCGTGTGCTGACAAGGGCTGCTCAAAGCCTGTTCCTTTCTTGGAAGACCTGTGTCTGGACCTGCCGATCAGTCCGAATTCCTTCAGAACCCTGTAAACGGTGCTGGGGCTGGTGCAGACGACATCTTCATCGATCATCATATAGGTGAGACGGCGGTAGCCCTCCTGCGGATGCTCCCAATGGTAAGAGGCGATCGCTTCTTTTTCCCAATCTTCGAGCCAGAACCACCTCGGAACCGGACTGTTATGGTTGTTTTTCATGCCGCAGCGTCTTTCCCAGTCATAATATTTACTTGTGCTAATGCCTATCAGAGAAATGAGATGTGTCTTCCGTATGTTTTCCGTTCCTGCCCAGTACTGAACATAGCGCACGACACCGTCTCGCAGCTTGCGCGGTATCCAGGATTTATTCAGATCTCCCCATTCTTTTTTTTTAGCCTGACGTTCGACTCCATAATTTCGGCAATAACTTCATCTTTCCTGGTCATTTTCTTGCGCATCTCTGCCATTTCCTTCTTGAGTTTTCGCTCCTGTTTGCCGGCGGAATTATCGAAAGCTGCCGCACCGCGTGAGAAAAACTCATTCTGCCAGCGATAAAAAACGGTGGGGTTCAGATCATACAGGTCGCATACATCAGAGACTGGTTCGCCCTCCAGCAGGTGGCGCCGGAGGATAGCCACTTTTTCCTTTCCTGAGAAACGTCTTCGGGTGCTCATTTTCTCCTCCTCGTAAGAGTGCCTTTATATACTAACTCTTGAAGAGGAAAATTCCAATTCCGTCTGAAGCGTTACACACGTATTACTTCAGATATTTCATCTCTGCTATGAAGCTCATTGTGATGTTGCGGAAATTGCCCCAATTTAGCTTCCAGCAGGCGATGTTCTTTCGTGGTGATATTCAATTTGATCCGTAGCTTACGAAGAAGGTTAGCTTCATCTACGGATTTAGTATCGCGATGTTCCCATGCTGTTAAAAGTACAAAATTGTACAAAGAAAGGTTTTGGTACTGTTCCGAATCTTTTTTCCCTCCTGCAATACTTTGAAGGTTTTTTTCATTCGATTCATTAACAACCTGCTGTTCAATTTGAAGAATTTTTTCTTCCAGTTCTGCGAGCGGAATGAGGTGCCCGTATTCGTTCAAAAGGACATCCATTATTA
>PUNP01000363.1 GCA_003551785.1 Candidatus Brocadiaceae bacterium
CGCTCTACGGCGGAATAATCCGACCTTCGAACTGCAAAGCGTAACCTGTTTGTTCACATTCCAATAGACGTTCCGGGTATGGATGTAAATCTGCTAAATTGCCCTCGCCGCCCAAAACATCGTCTGTTAAAAAATGGTGTTCTCTCGGACCCAACAACCTTTGCCGCAAGCGACCTCTTCTACTATCACTCGGTCTCCATACAAAAATTTCTACTTGATTCACATCCTTCCATCCTTTTACCTTCTTACGCTCCTTGCATTGGTAAATCAGGGGATTATCTTCTGATGGTTTGAGCTTGATGTTCAGCTTATCCGGGTCTGCGTTTTCTATCTTCATTTTTATATTCAGCCATTCATCATCCCGTTCTTTAGGGAGATGGAGTTTCACTTCGGTTATTTCAAAAGGGAGTCCTGCCTTTGATTGAGAGTACCTCTCCTTCCATATGTCTTTTTCTTCTTCGATAAAATTGGTTACTTTGTGCCGAGTTTCTTCTGGCCTGCTTGAATACAACTCGTCAACTGAATGGTAGCGTTTTTGTAAAATACCAATCACTGCCTTGATATTAAGCCGGTACGGTTTCAATTCTTTTTCTATGTCCTGCCAAACCTCGTAAGCATCTATATCTGCAAGTAACTGCAACTGATTTTCCAATTCCTGGATATAATTTTCCAGTTGTTGAATAGCGGACTGAAGAGGGGCCACTTCGTTTTTATAGAGCTTTTGCCGACTTTGATAATGAAAAAAGAAAAATCCGGTAAGAAATACCAGAAGAATTACTGTCCACACTGGCCTGCTTTTAGTCCAAAAACAAAATGTACCTAAGACATTTAATGGGATTCGGGGAAAAAAAAGCGCACGTTTGAATTCTTCAGCATTCTGATATCTTTTCTCCGGCTCATGAGCGAGAGCTTTTCTCAAACTATGTGTGAGGGAAGGATGTCGGAACAGTTCACATGGTAAGACCAGGCGATCTGTAGAATCACATGGCTTATCCCCGCCCCGTTCCCATACAGGCAAACGGCCCGTAATAAGTTCGTGGAGCAGAACCCCACCAGAATAGACATCCCATGCGGGAGTAACCGTTTTCTCCGGTGGAGTGTAGCCCTTGGTACCGGCGGAACCCGACAGACTACTCCCGTCTTCCTTTACAGATATGCCGAAATCAAAAATAACAGGACGTTTAGAATCGTCAGCTAACTTTATGTTTTCTGGCTTTATATCTCTGTGAATTATGCCGTTGTCATGCAGAACACGTAACCCTTCAAGAATCTGTCTGACAAAGCCAATAGAAGCTCTGATTGACGGAGTACTGTCACGGATATGCTCTTTTAGCGTAGGACCATCCACGTATTCAAGGATTAAAACCTTGCGTTCACCCGCTCCGGTAGCCGGATGGGCATGGACAATATGAGGATTGGGCGGCAGGCTCTTCAGTTTATTGAATACCTTCCGTTCCTCTTCAAATTTTTTATTGTCCTCGTCAGTGCAGAATACTTTGGCTACGTAATAACATCCATCTTTGTTGTTTTTAACCTTATAAACCTCTCCCTGTCCGCCTTTTTCGATGAGATCCTCTACTTCATAGTCATCTCCGATAGTCTCTCCCGACTCAAAACTTCCAACACGCCCCATAAGGGCCTCAATTTCAGAGTCGGACCATTTGTCCATAACAAGTCTCCAGTTACTCGGGCAATGAGAATTTTTTGCGGTTTTTCAGCCAGTCCCATAATTCTTTTGCTACACTCTCAGCTTCTTCCGTATTAACAGCCACCTTTTGCGCAGCAAGCGGAATTGCCTCATCCCGCACAATGTCCCAAACGGAGCTCACAGCCTCCCTCTTCCGCCATTCCGTCCATTCTTTGTTTTCAGAATCTTCACTAATTTTTACGTCAGCCCCCCGTACAGCCCGAAAGATTTTCATTTTTTCCTTGATTCCTCTTTCATCACACAACTGTTCGGCTACTGACAGTGCCTCACGGAAAATTTCGTACATCTCACGTTCATCAGTAAAAATTTCAATCTCACTTACTTCGACCGTTTTGTATGATTCCATACTTCTTCTTTCTACTCCTTTTCGTCTCAGTATATCATCAGGATGCACATTTTCCGACTGTTGCAAAAGTACCTCCTTACTCTTTCTATCCACTCCTTTCCGTCTTAGCAAGTCGACACATTTATTGTGTATACGTGCTTTAATCCAGCTTCTTAAACTGCCTCTTTCCGGATCTTGCAGTCGGAAATAATCGTTGTCAGGGTCGAGCATATTTACGATTTCGTTGCCTACAATATCATTAGCATCCAATGTTGCGTTATTCTGACCACCATAAGATATAAGTATCTTTTTTGCGACAACTTCCCAGACCGGTTGATAAATATTGACAAGCTCTTCCACTCTGAATCTTCTTTCAGGACAGTCCGGTTCCTTCAGTATATCGACAAGTGTCCTGGAAGTATTTTCTATTGTATGTTTCACAACCATGGTATCTGGCTATTCTGTTAGTGGCGTTTTAGAGCACTGAATATAGCTTAGATGTAAACACATTTGATTCAATAATCATTCTGGCAACTCAACCCATCCTATGGGCAAAAACGGCTCCGAGTATTATACCCCTACACCCATGTCAAACAGCGTCCCTCATTTTCAAACCAAGAAACCGCACTAAAACAAAATCCCCACGGAAAAATCGACTAAGAGAAGAGAAAAAAACCGTGTAGGGAGAAAGTAAACAGGCAGATTCGAAGTCCTGAAAAAACAAGGGCTATCAAACCTGATGTCTACCATACTCACCGGCCTCCATGAAAGGAACCAGCCCTCCGACCTTAAACGAGCAAACGCAATACAAAATCAAATATAATTACATTGCTACATGTTACGGATAATTATACGCAAAAAAAAAACAAATGCAAGTGAATCCGGATGCAAGTGAATCCAGTAATTCTTTTCCGATACAGCTTCGAAAAAGAATTAAATTTCAAAAAAACGAACCAAAAAAACCCCGACCATGCCTCAAGAGGGGTCTTCTAAAAAGACATGGCCGGGGGCTGTGTATTGCCTTGTTCATACCGCC
>PUNP01000434.1 GCA_003551785.1 Candidatus Brocadiaceae bacterium
GCCATACATATCGTACGTATTGATCCAGGCGAAGATGTTCTTGAGGAAATAGCCGATTTTATCAGAGAATCCGGCATCAATCAGGCTGTCGTCATGGGCGGCTATGGTACCCTGGCGACACACTCGCTGCATTGGGTAACCCATAATCGCATTCCAACGAAAAATAGTTTCGGTACGGGGGAAGGCGGCATTGAGATACTATCAATGAACGGCATGGTCATAGAAGGTGAGCCGCATATCCATGTCGCACTTTCCACGCAACAAGGCGCTTACGGCGGACATATGGAACCGGGCTGTAAAGCCTATGTTATCTGTGAAGTCTTTCTCTGCGAAGTGACGGGGGTGAACTTGAAAAGAGAACGCGTTCACGTCACAGTTCCCGGTATGGGAGACGGGACAGTATCACGCTTAATATCTTCTGAGTGAAAATGGCCTAAATGGTGTCACCAATTCAAAGAAATAAATTGCTTCTAATTACACGCACTGTATACTTACGGCAGATCATGCATGCTTTTAGTTGGCATACGGAGTATATGATGTTTTATTACACATATAGCGATTCTGTGAAATCCTTAAACGCGTTTTAAGGGGGTGTTTTCAGGTTCTAAGGTTTATTGATGAGTAAGATGTGTTTTATTCTTCTATACCGATGCAGGAATTCCAATCCATTAAGATGTGAATAAGTTTCAATGATCTTCACAGTTATATTCTCCGGAATCTTCCAGCAGGTGTAATTGCGCCAATTTATTATTTTCGGTCGGTTTTAATTTTCTATTATTGTGCTCATACTGCGCACTCGGATCATATTTCTCTTTGTTCATCCGAGTTGATGCTTGCATAGAATGAAATTATCTGTCATAATATGTTTGCGAAATTGCTGCTGCCGAGCTCCGCTAATCCGATTAAAGTGTCAACCCAGGTTAGGCCCCTAAAGTTATAAAAAAGTGAAATACTCCCCACTTCCCATCAAAATTGGCGTGTTAATCAAAAGATTTTTCAAAATTCTTATCCTGGGTATAGCGCTTTTTACCGTAATATCATGCCTCATCTTGGCGTCAAAGCCGCTCTGGTTCCCCTGGCTGCTGCGGCCTATATCACGACGTGCGGGAGTCGAATACTCGCGTTATGAACGTATCGGCTATGCAGAATTCGCACTGCATGATTTGAGCTATGAAAATGACAAATTCAGCTTCGATGCCGCTAAAATCCGTTCCATGCAATCAGTTCCCTGGCTCTGGAACATCCTGTTTGAAAGCGAGGAAACACCCGTTTTCCTCAGCGTTCAAAATTGGAACTTTACTGTAAAAGAACCTCCTGATACGCCGCCCCGGCCCGACGAGGCGGAATCCGCTATCAAGGCCTACGAGATTGCGGAGGCGCTCTCTTCCATACTGCCTTATGCTGAGAGGTTCGCCCCGCATATTTATTTAGAAGCCGGCTTCGTCTACGCCGGCGGGTATGAAATAGCCGTTCAAGGCATTCGCTGGAAAAATGCGCGTCTTAACCTCAATGCCGCTTCCCAACTGGAAGGAAATGATGTAGAAGTGGGAATGGAGTCAGACTTCTCCGCCTACGATATATTTCACATTTCGATTCTCCTCAACCCCTGGGGAATGCACCTGGATATGAATGCAGAATTGGCAGAAAAATTCGATATTACCGGCACTCTTTCCTGGCACGGGAATTCCATGGAGATTTCTGCTGTTTTCACTAAAGACGACATTTTACCTTCCCATGCTTTAGCATCTTCCCCGGAACTCTCACTGCCTGCGCCTGAATTGGGACTCAAATCATATGGAACTTTAGCCGGGTATTTCAATGCCCAATGGACGGAGGAGTCTTACAGTATCGAGTCACATTTGACTTCTATCCCCTCCACGCAACACCCTGCCTACCCACAAATAAAGACCAATCTGCATGTTGCGGGCACGCTTGAATATGCCCATATACATCAACTGGACATCACCCTGCCCTGGATGTCCATCGTCCTGGGCACTCCCTTAAAAGCCGATTTCAGCGGTAAAATTCTCAATGAAAGTCCCGTACCCATCCGGGCTGATATCGATCTGAGTAAACAGCCTTTTGTTCCCGACCTGTCCGGTTATATTCATCAGAACATCAATATAATGCCAAACTCCTCGCCTGAAAAAATATACCTGAGCGGTGAGTTGACAACCAAGCAATTCGTTCACGAACTTGCCTCTTTCGACATTTTTTCTGCCTTGTGGGCGGCCGAATGGCCGATTGGAGAATTATTTGTGCATAACGATGATATTCCCATGCCGGTCTTTAAATATGCCATCAACGCCGAAGCCGCTTACGTATCCGGTTATAAATTAGGAAACGTGCAAGCTAAAGGATACTCAACAGGCAAGGAAATCCATATCGAAAGTTTAGAAACTGATCTTGATAGTCAGGGGTCGCTTGCCCTTAACGGTATATACAATTTCAGCGATCATACCATCACGGAATCATCCCTGGAAGTATCATTAGAGCATGCTGATTTTATCCGCCACCTGCCGTCAGGTTTAAACTTTCAACGGATGGATTTCCAGGCCGGCGCTTACGGCCCCGTAAATGCTGTCCGGCATTCAACGGAATTGAACATCATCGGCTTTGAAGCACCGAACCTGATACCCGGGGATTTACGTTTGGACACCCATGGCTGTTATCTTGACCTGGAGAGCCTCGATTTAAGATGGGAAAACGAATACGGCGGTGCTCTGTTTGTCAATGCCTCGCTGGCAAGCGAACAGATGAAAGCTTTTGAGGTCAATTTGAAAAAATTGGACCTGGAGCATAATGAACACAAGTTACTTGGACTGGAGTCAGACTTCGCTGTTCGGGCGGCTTTGAACCCCAGAACCGGAGAAAAAGATAATCCTAACTCCGCATCGTCGATAAATGAACTTGCAAATGATTGGCAACTCAGCACATCGCCGCTGCTGTTAAGCGGCCCGGCCAGCGAAATTAACTTGCAGGAAAGCACACTCAGCAGTCGTCTGGGAAGTTTTGATTTATCGCTGATCGGTATTGAGCCGGCATTAGTTGAAGCCTTCA
>PUNP01000081.1 GCA_003551785.1 Candidatus Brocadiaceae bacterium
CCACCATTGCCAATGGACGGGTTTCTTGAAGCAGGACAGGGAGGTTGCCAGAACAGAACCGGAAAAACCTAAAGGCGGTGAACCGGGAACACAGCCTTTAACACCGGACGCAATAAAATGGCTTGAGTTAAGAGGCATATCGAAAGCCACAGCCGATGAGTTTAATATTAAATCAATTTTTCAGTGGTTTCCGCAGTCGGAAAGCAAAGAACAGGCCGTCGCGATTCCTTTTTACAAAAACGGCGGGGTTAAGAACGTCAAAATCCGCTCGATTAAAAACAAGGCGTTTACCCAGCGCAAGGGCGGCAAACAAATATTGTTCAACTATGACAACTGTAAAGACCAGGACGATATAGTGATAACCGAGGGGGAGCTTGACGCTGTCGCAATCCGCGAGGCGGGGTTCAAGGGCGGGGTTGCGTCGTGCCCGAACGGAGCACCGGCGAAGGGCACTAAGGATCTGGCGAAAAAGCTTGAATTTATTGATGATGCGAAAGAGCTTTTTGACAGGGCGCTGACGGTTACGTTGGCAATGGATAACGATGAAGCCGGGGTGCCCTGGGCGGAGGCGATAGCCGAAAAGATAGGGCTTGAAAAGTGCCGGATAGTCACATGGCCCGAAGGCATGAAGGACGCGAACGATGTGCTGATGGCTAAAGGCGGCGGTGCGGTTGCGGACGCGGTGATAAAGGCTAGGCCGTTTCCGGTGCCGGGGATAGTGCGGTATGAAGAGATAGAAAGCGAAATTGACAATTATTACAGTCAGGGCGGACTTTCGATGGGGCTTTCAACCGGCTGGCGGTGCATGGATGATTTACTTCGGCTTGACACCAAGACGCTGAATATTCTTACCGGCATACCTTCAAGCGGCAAGTCTGAATGGCTCGACCAGCTGATGCTGAACACCTGCCGCGAGCATCACTGGCGATGGGCTGTTTTTTCACCTGAGAACTATCCGCTTACCGGGCACTTTCAAAAGCTGGCGGAGAAATATACAGGCAAACCGATGTTCAGTCATTATGCAATGGAGCCGATGAATCTTGACGAGCTTCAGGACGCAAAGCAGTTTATTAACGAGCATATAATCAACCTTACATTCGGAGAGAAATCGGCAAGTATCGACGAAATTATAACAAGACTGAAAGTATGCAAGATGCGGTGGGATATAAAAGCCTGCATTATCGACCCGTACAACGAGCTTGACCACACCAGGCCGACGGGGCAGACAGAAGCGGAGTATATCAGTGATTTTCTGGCAACCCTGCGAAACTTCGGACGGCTTTACGATATTGCCGTCTGGATAGTTGCGCACCCGACAAAGCTCCAGAAGAAGGACAACGGCGAATATCCCTGCCCGACACCTTACGATATATCAGGTGCCGCTCACTGGCGAAACAAAGCGGATGTATGTATCGCAGTGTGGCGCCCGACGCGGGTTGATAAGCAGAACAACAGCAACGTCGTGGATATACATATTCAGAAAGTGCGAAACAAGAACCTGGGAAAAACAGGCACGGTAAAACTGCAATGGACAAAGGCGAACGGCCTGTTCACCGAGCACTCGCAGTTCGCAAACCCGGACATCCCGGCAAATGATTTTTAGGAGGCGCCATGGATAAAACCGTCGCAGTTCTGTTTGTCCGTGAGGATTCTGAATATAAAACCATGTTGGGCGCTGACTGCTACGATGCAGCTCGCGATGCCCTGACGTATACCGGGGGGCTGCCGGTTGTCGCGCACCCGCCTTGTCGCGCCTGGGGCGTGCTTTCCCACATGGCGAACCCGCGGCCGGGGGAGCGTGAATACGCGCTTTTTGCTGTGGATGCAGTGAGAAAAAACGGCGGGGTGCTTGAACATCCCGCAGGCTCCCGGCTTTGGAGAGAAGCTATGCTGCCCGAGCCCGGATGGCTTCCTGATGAGTTCGGGGGGTTCAGCCTGTTGATTGATCAGTACGATTTCGGGCACGTTGCGCACAAGGCTACGAAACTGTATATCTGCGGCTGCAGTATGGAACAGCTCCCGGAAATGCCGGCGAAAAACACGAAGCCAACCGTAAGAAGCATTTGCGGTAACGTGCCGGGAACTGTAAGATGTACGCAATACCAGCGAGAGATGACACCGGCCAGACTGCGTGAATGGCTTATCCAAACGGCTGCTTCGTGCTGGTATCGCGATTTTTAGCGCATGTTCCCGAAACAATTTTCGGTAACACTTGACAACTGCGAAAACAGGACATATATTGAAACCATGAACGCCTGGAATAACAATCAAAAACTCAAATCCCGCTTTCGTGCTTTCCAGGCGTTTCATGCGATTGCGGGATTTTTTTTATTTATGAGGTGAAGACATGGATTATAAAACACTTAAGGTAAACGAACTGACAGCATTCCCAATGCGGGAGATCAGGCAGGACGTTATTGACAAACTGAAAGAAAGAATAGAATCCGGCTATAACCCGGCAAGGCCGATAACTGTTATTGAAAGCGACGGACAATATCTTGTGGCGGACGGCAATCATCGACTGACGGTATTGCAGGGACTGAAAACCGAGGACGTGCCTTGCGTAATCAGGCAGGGCGATCCTTACGAAATAGGAATCAGCTGCAACCAGGACGAGGACACTTATGCACCAATGGACTTGTTTGACTGGCTGGAGATCATCGGCAAACTGCGCAGCGACGGCCTGACCCAGTCGAAGATCGGAGAGCGGATCGGGTGGTCGCGGGAGGCTGTAAAAAATTATAAAGACTTACTAGACAAGATTGGTACCAGTCTTTTAGGAAAAACAAAAAACCGCCAACAAGGGAGGGTACCACAGAATGGTACCATGGTACCATTTAATTTCACCGAACGCTGGTTCCGTGACAGCGGGCTGTATCAGCTTTGCGGGGAATATCAGCAGCGACTGATTGACGGGTTCATTGCCGACAAGTGCAACTGGCGAAAGGCCAAGGTTCAGCAGGAGGCGGCGAAGTACAAACGCTGGCAGGAATTCTGTCAGATAGCAGATCACCCACGCGGGCGCGGGCGGAATATCTTTGTCAGAATCTGACAA
>PUNP01000038.1 GCA_003551785.1 Candidatus Brocadiaceae bacterium
AAAGACTTGGTGTGAGAAGGGCGGTTTGCTGATATTTTTGACGGCATTTGTTCTCTTTTTTCCGGTAATGCGGGCCGAAGAGGTCAATAAGGAAAAAAATATTCAAATTGCATTAATAACGAATTATTATGCAGCCCGGTCGCATGGGAACTCCATCGGAACACATTATTTCATCGGTTACCCATTGGACGGTGACCTGATTGAACCGAAGGTCCAGGTAGTATCTATGTATATTGACCAGCATTCGGAGCATGAGATTGATTATGATACCCGTGGTGCCTGGGATGTAGGCAAACGGCTGGCTGATCGTCATGGAGTTGAAATCTATCCCAGCATCACGAAGGCACTTACTCTGGGGGGAGACGAGCTGGCCGTGGATGGGGTGCTTTATCTGGGGGAACATGGGGATTATCCCGATAACCGGTTTGGTTCGAAGATGTATCCCAGAATGAATCATCTCGAGCAGATTTTTCGCGTTTTTGATGCTTCAGATAGGTCCGTGCCGGTCTTTAACGACAAACACCTCTCCTACAGCTGGCTTGATTCCAAGTGGATTTATGACCGCGCCGTAGAATTGGGCGTTCCTATGATGGCGGGCTCATCGCTGCCTGTGGCCTGGCGTGAGCCGCAGCTTGAACATCCGATAGGTGAAGAGATTACCGAGGCGGTGGCTCTGGGATTCGGTGGTTTCGACTCTTATGGTTTTCATACCCTTGAGATGCTGCAATGTATGGTTGAACGGCGCCGTGGGGGCGAGACCGGTGTGCGCTCAGTTCAAACTCTGCGCGGAGCGCAGGTCTATGAAGCCGCTGATGATGGCCTGTTTTCGATAGAGCTTGTCGAGGCCGCTCTGGAAGTTGTAGAAGAGGGACTCGGCGATATGGAGAAGTTGAAGGATAATGTCAACGATCCACGGGCTATTTGCATTGAATATAACGATGGTACCCGTGCAACAGTGCTCATGGGACTTGGCCGTTTCACCGGGAATTCATGGCTTTATGCAGCCGAAACTGCCGGAGGTATAAAGGCATGTGAATTTATCCTCCACAGCCGTACACAGGAAGGGGAACCGCTGCCTATTTCAGGACAGGCTCATTTTGGCGCATTGAATCTAAATATAGAAAAGATGTTTTTAACCGGTGAGCCGCAGATACCGGTCGAGCGCACACTCCTGACCAGCGGTATTCTCGATATGGCTCATCGATCCCTCAAGTATGATGGTAGAGTTATGGAAACGGACTTTCTTGATATCAGCTATTCGGCCGAAGACTTTGATCCGGTCCGTGTAGGCAGGCCGCTTCCTGAAGGTCAGAGTAGCGATACCTGGCCTCCAGAAGGTTATGAGTACCTCTTATGGCGCCGCAGCCTTGCTGAAAAAGAACGTCCGGAATGAATGTCCTGCCTGACAATGGACGGGCTCCCCCGAACATTTCAATTAATCCGTTCTGTATTCTTCACGAGTATTTCAACTCATTTTATCAGGAAATACACAATGAAAACACAACGTAAAAGCAAAAGAATATGTCGTATGATTGTGAGAACTTTTATATTTGCCTTTTTTTTAATTGCTTCCCCTCATGTTTCAGCGCAGCCTCCGGAAGTAGTAATTGCTGACTCGGGCGTTGCCGCTATGCCTGTGGTTGTCTCCGAAAATGCCACCGATGAAGTTCGCGATGCTGCCGCCGAACTGGCCGAATACCTGGGACTTATGAGCGACTCCGATTTTGATGTTGAGCATGACGGCGGTGCTCGCGGTATCTTAGTCGGGGTGTACACGGACTTTCCGGAGATCGATCATGGGGTTGATTTTGATCCGGACGATCCCTTCCGGCGGGATGAATACCTTGTTCGCACTCACGAGGATGGCGTCTACCTCCTTGGAGCAAAACCTCTTGCGGTTCAACATGCCGTTTGGGATATGTTATTTCAGCTCGGCCACCGACAGCTTTTTCCTACCGACACATGGGAGGTCGTTCCCCGGGAAGAAACCCTGGCGCTCTCCCTGGATGTTTTTGAACAGCCGGATTTTTATAATCGTCTCGGCCCCCGCGGGGCGCCCTGGACGGATGGCGAACTCTGGAGTCGGTGGAGGGATCGAAATCGGATTACATCCGGTTTCGCGCTCCATACGGGCCATGTCTATAACAGCATAATAAGTCGTAATCAGCAGGCCTTTGACGATAATCCCGAATATTTTGCCCTGGTGGACGGGGAGCGCGGGGGTGGTCGGGGAGATAAATTCTGCATCTCCAATGAAGGATTGCGCGAGCTGGTTGTCAACGATGCGATCGCGCGTGTTGAACCCGAGACTGACAGCATATCAATGGACCCAAGCGACGGTGGTGACTGGTGCGAGTGTGAGGATTGTGCCGAGATGGGCAGTGTCAGTGACCGCGTTCTTATCCTTGCCAACGAGGTTGCTGAAGCGATTAATGCGCTTGATCTCGGTGAGAAATATGTGGGGTTCTACGCCTACCATCTTCATTCTCCTCCGCCCAGTGTGGACGTGCATCCCAACGTAATCGTCAGTGTGGCTACAGCATTTATCAGGGGTGGATATTCCTTCCAGCAACTGGTTGAAGGGTGGTCCGAACGCGGGGCAAAAATCGGTATCCGTGAGTACCACGATGTGTTCACCTGGAGCCGGGCGCTTCCCCGGAGTGCCAGAGGGGGGAATATCAATTATCTGACCAAAGAAATTCCGTATTTCTATGAGCAGGGAGCACGATTTATGAATTCCGAAGCCTCCGATTCCTGGGGGGCCAACGGACTCGGCTTTTATCTCTCGGCCAGGTTCCTGTGGGATATCGAGTCGGTTGACCGGGTTGATGAACTGGTCAACGATTTTCTTGAAAAGGCCTTCGCAGAAGCAAAAGAGCCGATGGGGGAGTTCTATCACCTGATTACGGCCGACCACGATACGCCTCGCTCTAATGAGGATGTCGTTGCCCGGATGTATCGATATCTCGACGAAGCACGGGCTTTGACCGATGATCCCGATGTACACGCGCGCCTCGACGAACTCGTCCTTTATACGCGCTATGTCGAGCTCCA
>PUNP01000767.1 GCA_003551785.1 Candidatus Brocadiaceae bacterium
ACAGTATGAAGACGTTTATTTGTTGGATGCCGGGGATATTTTTGTGCGTCACAAACACAGATGGCCGGAAGAAACGCTTGCATTCTATGAAAAACGCACACAATTCATGATAAATACTATGAATAAAATGGGATATGATGCCGCTGTCCTCGGAAATCATGAACTTGACCTCTATGATACTATAACACGGGACAGCCTTCGACTTGCTGAATTCCCTCTTCTCGGGGCGAATGTGGAAGTGGATACAGACCAGTTTGATGACCCCGCCCCCTACGTCATATTCGAGACTGAAAACGGTGGTACAATTGCAGTGCTGGGGCTCACAACCGGAGGGTCGGGTGGAGTTAGAACAACTGACCGTATCAAAACGCTTGAAGAGCATCTGCACCTTGTCGATAAACATGATGTTTTTGTGCTGCTGACTCATATTGGTGCGGGCAGTGACCGGGGCATTGCCAGAAAATACGGAGAAATAGATGTCATTATAGGGGGGCACAGTCACACCCATATTAATCCGGCAGAACAGATTAATGACGTTTTGGTGGCACAAACCGGAGGCCAAAATCATCAAATTGACCCGGACAGAGAGCAGCATCTCGGGATAATAAAAATGGTGCTTGAAAAAAGTGAAGTGGTGCAAAAATATGGAGAAGTTGTCACTTTGGACGGCAGCGAAGAAGTGTTAGAGTCGGTGGCCGCTTTTGCACAAATAGATATTCAAATCAATCGCCTTGATGAGGTTGAAGTCTATGTAACAAACCGTTCCAGCCGCGATGAGAAAGATTTTCTCGTTAAATTGGTCGTAGACGACGAGGAAATAGGAAGAGAACATATGCAGATAGGACTATGGGAACAGTCATCGGCAGCATTTGATTTGCCGTCCGCTCTGACCGGTAAACATGAAATAAAAGCGACAGTTGTTCACAAAAGGAACAAGGAGTCTCACAGGATAAAGGAATACAGGACGTTTGACAGGGAGAAAAAGGAAATTCCTAAAATTGATTTCGAACCCCAAATAGATGGGGATTTGTCTGAATGGAAAGAATGGCCTTTTGTTCTGCTTGAATCCGAGGATAAGGATTGGCGTGCAAGTCTATATTCCGGCTGGGACAAGACTAACTTTTATCTTGCCGTATCGGTTGAAGATGAGAATCATTACAACGAGCAGGATGCAGGGAATATTTGGGATGGAGACAGCCTGCAGTTTGCGCTGGATCCGATGATAACAGGCATCCAGACCTTCAATCTCGGTTTAGCTCTTGCCTCAGGCAAAGTGCAGTCGCACCAATGGGCGGGGCCGGACACTGATCTGTTTGAACAAAGTGATTACGTGGTAGTGCGGGATGAAGACAGAGGTAAAACTTTTTACGAAATAAAAATACCTTTTAATGTTATTAAACTTGATCCTGACAAAGATCCCATATTCGGATTTAACGCCGTTGTATTTAACGATGAAGACGGCGAAGGTTTTGACCATTGGGTTGAGATGACTCCCGGTATCGCAGGCGGGTGGGATCCCGGTGAGTTCAAAAATTTTATTCTTACTGATGGAAAATAAGCAAGAAAACAGTATAAAAACAAGGACCAAAACATGACACAAACAAATGTTGAAAGCAGAGGAAAGTTCAGTATTGTACCGGAAAACATCCCCAACAGCGGGATACTCTATGTCAACCATCGCCGGCACTGGCGTTCGGGACATGGCGGCAACGCTCTGACGGAATGTACCAACGGTGACATAATAAGTTTTTACAGCAACGTCTCCGGCGAAGAGCGGAAAGGGCACGGCATAGGGGGATGGTCGGAATACCGCCGCTCCCGCGACGGCGGGCGTACCTGGAGTGAGCCGGTTATGCTGGATTACTCCCGGCGCGCGTGGGAAGGTGATGATGTGTATTCGGCCCTCGTTTTCGGGGTTACAACCGCCCCCAGCGGCACGTTGATCGCTTTCGTGTGCCGTTTTGAACAAGAGCTGTGGGTTAAGAAGCTTCCCCCCGTTTACCTGCTCAGTTATGACAACGGCCTGACATGGAGCGAACCGCGCGAACTGGATCCGAACGCAGACGTGGAGTCGGCCTCACTCACCTTCGACGCCACCTTCGCCTATGACGGCAAGGTCTTTGCCGTCTTCATGCCCGGCGCGGCCAACTACTGCCCCGGGCCGTACGCGATGTACGTGTCCGAAGACAACGGCGAAAACTTCGAAAGACGCTCCACCCTGCCCTTCCATCACGAAAACTACTATGTCACCGCCGGTGTCCTCGACTGCGGCGATATCATCGTTTATTCTTATCCTTATCGTAAGGAAGAAGAGATAGACGAATTCAACATAGACTATGTTGTCAGCTCCGATGAAGGCCGCACCTGGTCGGAGGTAAGAAAAGCCTATTTCGCGCAACGGATCCGGAATCCTCAGCTGTCGGAAAAAATCGGCAACCTCTACTTTATCCACGGACGCAGCGGCAGCAAGGGCGATAACCCGGGCAACTTTATCCTCTACTCCTCCGAAGACGGCATCAACTGGGACGAGGGAATTATTCTCAAGCAAAAAACCCCCGGTGGTGACTGCTATTCAGCCAACACGGTCGTGGGCAAATACGACCCCGCCGCCCCCAACCGTCTGCTTATCCAATCCAGCGTCTCCTACCACAGCAGCCGCGTGAACGAATGCCACTGGTGGGTCAACAATATTCCGGGCAGTTAATATTTATTAAACGAGCTGGATGAAATCAGCATCTGGACGCGACAGAACGACCGGCAAGACTAAAACCCATCATAAGTCTTAAACCTGATTTCGTGATTCAGGTTACAAAAAAACAAACAAAAAAGTAATAACATGCCGGAGATTGAACATGCACATACTCAACCCATACGAAGATGCCTTTAACCGACAATGGTTCAAAGGAGATATACATATACACAGCGACCTCAGTGACGGTCGCGCGACCTTGTCGGAGATCAGAGAAAGACTTCGGGAGTGCGGATTCGATTTCGCCGCCCTCGCCGATCACGACCGTTATTCATCTCCCGATGAACAGGAATTTCCCATGCT
>PUNP01000322.1 GCA_003551785.1 Candidatus Brocadiaceae bacterium
GCCGGATCACGGGGCTGTTCCTGGACGGAGAAGAAGAGCCGTCGGTTATCAGGGAGGAGTCGGGAGGCGTTTTTGCGATTTTCGGGCACGATGATGCGTTCGGGATTGCCTACGGCGACGGTGAAGGGGGGATCGGTTTAATGGAGCATGATTCCCTGACGGGCGGGTGGAACGAGATCGGCATCGTTGTTGCCGACGCGCACCCGCGTTCGTTATGGGCGGGGGCCGGTATCGGGGACGATGACGATCAAGACGTCGTGCTGCTGCTGTGGTTGAGCAGCGACGGTGTTTCGACGGGTGCGTACAGTGCGGCGGTCGTTCCGGGCGGTCTGGAAGCGCCCCTCATCGGGAGCCTGCATCCGCCGGGAGGATCATTCCTTTCGGCGGCGGCTTACAGCAGCGGATCGGACGGAGATGTGTATTTCATCGGCCTTTCCGAGGACGAAGATCGCGCATCGGTGCTGTCGGTATCATCGTTCAGCGGTTTGTTTGCGGCCGGTCCTCACCACCTCAGCTACCTGGCGGGGACCTGACAAGCTCCCACATCCATCACTGGAGACAAGCTATGTTCCATTGCCTGCCTGTGTCAGTATCTGAATCGTAGCTGTTATGTCGCTAAGACGTTGTATACCGCGCCACATCGTTTCCGTCCCCGGGTTGCCATTGCGCTTTTGATGGCCACCCAGTGAACCAACCTTCTGCATCGCCTCTCCCAGTGAAGGCACCTCCGCATCCGGCGATACCGGCTTTTTTTCTATAAACGTAACAAGTGCGCGCCATTCATCTTCCGTGAAAAACACCGTCGCAGGAACATCCGGTATGTCACGCCCCAGCTGCGTCAGGTAATATACCCGCCAACCGACTATCATATCCAGGGCAAGACACGTCGTGATGCGTTCTGCTTTCTGAAACTGACGATCTTCCATTCGGCACCCGCTTTTAAGCGTGCGATGAAACACCTCTATACCCCAGCGCACGCCATACTGTTCGGTGCGAACCAGCGCGTCTTCTATCGTCTCGGTCGGCTCTGTTGTAAAAAGCATCCATTCAAGCCCATCGCCTGGCTTGCAGTCCTTCTCACAAACATACACCGCCCATATTGTTACGGGAGGTAAATTGGACAGATGCCGAGGTGGCTTTATCCTCACCTGACCAAATCTGACCTCGCACCTTGCATCGCGAGCCGGCTGGGACTCACGGGCCGGCACCTTAACATCTATTACACCACTGACAGGCTTTTTGAGCATCTTCTCCCAAACCCTGGTGCCGCCCACTGTGCAACGCTGGCGCGATTTCTCCGCTCTTACCAACAAACCAGCGTTGTCCTCCCTCTCAAAAGCGCGATAAAAAAGTTCGTAAACGTCGCTCTCACGGTCTCCTACGCTTATGAAACGGGTCTCAGGATGGCGCCTTTGCACTTCACAGGCCTTCTCATAAGAGATCATCCATTTATTGCTTTCCTTCTCCTCAATCGGTATTTCTTTAAGCTTGTTCTTATCGCGAGCTTCATCACCCCGGCTCCAGCACTGTACATCTAAAAATCCTTGAGGAACGCCGCTCTCGTTAAACATTATTGTGTCATGCAGCATCAAGCCCTGCGTTTTGGTCTGCACCTCGCCAATGGGGCCGAAACCCACACTGCATTTAAGGTGAGTATAATTCAATGATGTGCTGTCCTGAACGCACAGAACCACATCTTCCTTTGAAGCACGTTCTATTGCACTCTCTACATGGGGATCGAGGACTTTATCCATAGTTATCTTCTGATGATGTATAAAACGATACGCTCCCTGCAAACCAGCCTTATCCTCACAGGCAACGGGAATCGGACTGCCTGGTTTATTGAAAAACTGACGAAGCAGAGTGACAGCCCTGATGTTAAGGCGCTTGTCACCCAGATCCAACCCTTCAAACTCAGCTTCCGCCCAATCCTCCGGTTCCTTTTTCTGCGGGCGTTTTACTATTACCTCCCCGTTCTTGCAGCGGCACAAGCGCTCCCGCCAATCGGACTGAAGCGGTTTGATCAAAACCCGCTTCACCTTCTTCGCGCACTTATTTTCTCGGTCCTGGCGACCTCGTCCGACCGTAACGCCTATCTCCTGCCATCCACATGCCCTGTAGCTGCTTGCTTCATGGACTTCCTTGACGACAAACGTCTCCAGCAGCACCGGCTCGACTCCGTAACGCTCCTGCCAATCAGAGATAAGACGTGATTCGGCTTTGGCTAAAATGTGGGATGCAAGATTCGGAACCTGAACCGTAGGCGCTATTAAAAAACGGCTATTCAATACTACCAGTTCTCGGTTTATATCGCGTGCCTCTTCAGTCCAGCCTATGAATTCCTGCCGGCAACGGAGACGGAATGCCGCGGAGCTATAGCTAAGACCGCCCACAATCCCATGGTTTTCTGATACAACCAGGTACCGCAGCTGCGCCCCGCAAAGCGGACCGCTTTGCAGGGGATGACACGCATCCATTAAGTCACGCCACTGTCCGTATTGTATCGATTTTGGAGAGCGGAGTAAAATGATATCAATTTCTCCGAGGTCAGATATAGCCCCTCTGAACCTGGCTGTCTCTTCTGGAGGGGTCTGAGCTCGTTTTCTCTGCTTGTGGAATGGATATGTTTTACGGCAAGACGGCAGCTTAATGTGCCCCGCCGCATCCAGGTCATTCAGGGCTTTACGGCAGCTCATGCTCTTGAGATCGCCCCTGGGATTTCTCCAATCCATGAGCTTGCAAACCTTTTTAGATAGTTGGGCGCGAGAGATATTCGGATGGTTCCGGATTATCTCATTAATCGCTGAGATGATTTCCTTTTCAAATTTTTTCCCTTGTGTTATCATAATATTTGTATGATAACATACCAGGATGCCATGTGTCCAGTGAACACTGCAGGAGCTTGTCAGGCCACCAGGCCGGTAGTAATTTTATTGGCAGTAATTATGTATCTGTCTCCGACGGAACATATGTGGCTATAGAGGATAGCCTTTACCGTCTCGACCCAAAATCGGGGGAACAGATTTCGGAATTCAGGTTTAAAACCGAAGAC
>PUNP01000956.1 GCA_003551785.1 Candidatus Brocadiaceae bacterium
AAATAATGTACGGCATCGGCATCCCTCCTTTGCATTAGGCCGGCGTTTCTGCGCCGGGATATGTAGATCACCTCCTTTCAGTCACCCAAAAGGAACGGCCAGCGATGCTGCTCCATCTACACACCCCCATTCGGCGCTGCCATGATCCACCCGATGACAGCCACCACCATGGCTCCCAACGCTGTGACAGCGGCGGTCATCATCCACATAATGAGCTTGTCCAGTTTTTGTTCCACCCTCTGCATAGTGCCGTTTTGTCGTCTCCGGCAATCTTCCAAATCGGCTAACCTCTCTTCGTGCCGGGCGGTGAGCAACATCAAGTCCATCATTTTCTTCTCCATCTGCTGCCAGTTTTGCCGCCGTTCTTCCATTAGGCACCACCTTTGATACTAGTCGATGGCATGTCGACGAAAGTGAAGATATATGTCGGGGAGCGGTCCTTCCGCTCCCACAACTATGAATTGCAACACCGTGCGGTCAGCCCTCGTTTGCACCACGCCGTCGGTGTATGAAAACGAGAGCAACGGTTCGCCATGATAGGTCGTATTTATCAGTTGTTCATTCGGCACTTGCCACCGGAACTGCGGTGGAGAAGGGCTCACACCGAATGCATACACAGCGTTGCCGGCAAGCACATTGAGGTCGCTGTGATGGATAAAAATCAGTATGCTCCCTATGTCCGGGGACATCCCCTCATGTATTTTAATGACGTTATGATCATGCTTGCTTTGTGCCACTTGTTCCGTTGTTACGGTGACCTCGGAAGGGAGCGCATAAGCGCTGCTGACTACCGCATATTTTACCCGGAACTTTTCATATGTGACCCGTTCCGGTAGCAGCTTGCGCTCATCGAGCGGCTTGCCGACAGAACCCGGTCTTGTCTGCATCTGCAACCACTTGTGCTTGCCGCCGACCACCTTGCCTGATGCGATACTTTCGGTCCGGAATCGGCCGGCCGTAAAGTCCATGGTATGCCGCAGCGAATCGATGGCGAAGAAGTCATTGGTGCTGCTTATCATCGGGTGACGCACTTGGATGGTCGAAAACAGGTCGAGGTATGGGTTGATAGGAAGGTCCATGCGGGACTGCCCCGTCAGCGTGGACAGGTCGTTGATAGCAGCTGCCCCGAAGGCCAGTGCTTCTTCCTGGGTCCGTATCAAGGAAGAATCCGCTTCTTCAACCAGCATCGCTTTGCGGCCAAACTGGTCAATACTCTCCTGGTCAATCAGTTCGCTGTGTTCCGACGGTTTCAGCGTCACCCGGTCGCCTTCCTCGTTTCGGTAGGTGATTGTCACGGCGTTGCGGATGTCCGCATCGCTGATGTCCAAGTCTTCTTTGTAAAAGTCATCTTCCCAGTCCAAAGTAAAGTCGGGGTCGGTCTTTGTTCTTGGCGGCGCCATAAACACCAACCGGTACTCCCCGGCCACGTAGCGATAACCGAGAAACCATCCGATTTGTGCGGCCACGGTTTGGATAGCGTCCCACACGGACTCATATTCCACATAGTATTCTGGCGAAATCATGAACCCCGGCGAGAACGGCGTGTACAACGTCGGCGCTTTTCCGCCCAAATTCTCGTCCAAGATTTCCTGGATAACGTCCTCGGCCGGCACGCCAGATTCGCTGCCGTATTCCTGCTGTTCTTCAATAAACGCATCCTGCAGCACCTTGGCGAAGTCCCGGCAGTCACAGTGCACCTGGTGCGCCCGGGTGTCAATCCGGTCTCCCATCAAACCATGAAAAATAGTGCGCCACTTGGTGGCCTCTGCCGCTTCCACTTCCACTTGGAACGACAACAAGTCCGGGGATACAATTTCAGGACCCGCGCCTGCCTCCTCTCCTTCCAACAAAAAGCGCACTTCCAGGTCTTTGTTGAACACTTCGGCGCCGTCGGACAGCAACGGGATGGACTCGCCGCTTTCGATGAAAGACCAATCACCACCGCCGACCCGCGTCAAAACGCTAACCGACGTCGTCGTGCTTTCGCTGGTCGTGTCAAACAGCAAGTTGATAAACGCCTCAGCACCATCATCTTCGTCGCCGACATCCAGGTCGTCGTCGCCGATGTCCGTCGCGCTATCCCTCTCTAGGTCCATATCCGGGTACCAGTGCTTTTCCGTTACCGCATCCCATGTCAGGGTGGAGCCCATGGCCCAGATGACGGGCGAGAGGTCAATAGTCTTGAGGTACGTGCCGCTGGTGGCTCCATCCAAACGGACGATGCCGTCAACCGCTTTTGTGTCGATAAACTCTGCATCGGCCTCAAAATTCGCTGTGGTGGAATATGTCTCATCAATGGGTTCCGGCTGCACCATGTCCTCGCCGGTGTCCAGCTGCACCATGACTTCTCTATTGGGCCACAGAAGCGGTGCATAGGACCCGTCCCACGCGTTGATCGGTGCGTCCTGATCCCTGGGTGCAAAGCGCATGTTCGGGGTCTGCTGCAGTACAAAGCTGCATTGGCGGACAGGGCTGTCGCTTCCTAGACCGGTGCCAACGTCGTCCACGTTGCCTAAGTCTACCTCGACACGCCGGACGTACTCGGTCACGTCTTCCCAGGTCTCGCCGTCGGGACGACCTATTAGCAGCTTGGCTTCAATTTTTCGATCCAACTGTCACACCTCCGATTTGCTTACAACGCCGCACGTGCCAGCACCGCCACCGCCAAAAGCTCTATCGACACATTTTGCGTGGCGGTCAATGACCAGGTCCGCAAAAACGGCAGCGGCAGGTGTGCTATCATGTCGCCCGACATCCACACATCCCGGCCCCGCAGTTTGTTGATGGCAATCCATACGCCGTCCACAATGTCCGGTATCATGCCGTAAACAATCGCCCACCAGTCGCCGGTGGCTAGTACAAAAAGAAGCGGCCCCGCAACTTGCCATGCGAGCCACTTCCAATGCTCTGTCCATGTCGCTGGGTCGGTCACGTGCAGCCCTTGCGGGCGGTGTTCGTGGAGCGTTTCGTCGAGTATCCAGTGAGACACGATACCCCACACAATGCGAATGGCCGGATGTCCTTGGACAAGGTGCGCCGCTACGGCGTGGCC
>PUNP01000619.1 GCA_003551785.1 Candidatus Brocadiaceae bacterium
ACGGGACCGTCGGCGTAAAAACGCCACAGTTCGGAACCGTCATCTATACTATAAGCTGTAACACTGTCGGTAACGTTTGACGGGACGTAAATCCGCCCATCGGCCGCCACCGGCGTGTAAGAGACATCGAAATCGACCCTTCCCAGGTCATCCATCTGTTCGGGCCATGCCCGCGCAGGTTCTGGCAATTCCCTTGCCCATTGAAGATAAAGGTTTTCGGCAAGCTCTACCGGCGCTCCCGCACTTCGCGACGCATCGAACCGCCACATCGGCCAGCCGGGCTCAACCACCCAGATACGAGCGGATTCAACCGGAGTCATATCCAGAGCGTCGTCGACTTCCACGTAATATGTACCCCAATCACTGGCGGATATATCGTCGATCTCAAGCCGGCTGTCGGTAGCTCCTTCGATGGGCTCACCGTCATGGAACCAGCGGTAAGATACGTCGCCCTCAGGGGCGTACAGCTCAACAGGACCAAGAGTTACAGAAGAACCCCTCTCAGCGAACTCGTAGTCTGCAAGATTTGTTTTCCATGTCGGCCATGCAGGCAGGCGCTTTCGATTCGACTTTACAGAGGTCCGATCAGATGCATCGCTGGCCTTCACATGATATATTCCAAGGTCCTCGGCGGTAACCTCCGTAATGGTCAGGGAATCTTCAACGGCTCCTTCGATCGGTTCATCATTGAAAAAGCACTGGTATTCGACCTTATCACCGGGATAAGCAATTTCGACCGGGCCAAGAGTAACCGTTTCGCCGGGACTAACCTCCCGGATATCACTTAAATCGGATTTCCAAAGGGGGCGCTCCGATTTGACAAATCGGGCACGCCTGGACTCAACGGGCGTCAGCTCGCGTTCATCGTCAGCCACAAGGTGATATATATCTCCCACATGTTCGGCGGTGATGCCCGTAACTGAAAGAACATTCTCCGTGGCGCCTTCAATAGGTTCTCCATTGCGATACCACTGATACGAAACCTCTCCCTTCGGCTCCTGGAGTTCTATCGGGCCTAATTTAATCGCTTCGACCCCACTGATATCCTGATCTTCCAGGTCTTTTTTGAACGGATGGGCAAAAACCCATTGGGGATTACCGCGCATAACCCCGTCATTACCGCCCGCGAGGTCTCTGACGATATCGCCCGCCCCCTCGTTCAGCGGCCAGTAGCCCACGAGCCCCTCTTCATTACCGGTGAGAGAGACATGCATGTTCTCCCGAATTTGCTCTTGGGTCTGCGCAGCATTCCACAGCCGCACCTCACCTATTTGACCGTCAAAATAGGAAAAAGAGCCCCTGCCAATGTAAATATTTTCCTTATCGATATATACTCTGTTTTGGCCCCTCGTTTCATGTACCAGGTCTCCGTTCTGGTACAGCTTCCATCCAGCTTCGCCGGGTTGCGTAACAATACTTACCCTGTGCCATCGTGCTTTATCGAAACCTTCATCATCGATACCGTCAACTCGACTGCTTCGAAAAGACCCCATGAACAGGGAACCATTTGTCCAAGGGTAGTGAGTATCCTGCGCTGCGCCAAAATGCCAGGCTCCAGCTCCGGAGGCGCCGCGTCTCTCCGGTATATTCTCTCTGCGTTCCAGCACGACTTCCAATGTTGCTTCATCGTCAAATAAATCTGCGACATCCGGAGGGATCTCAATGTAATCATTGGCACCATCAAACTCCAGCGCTACGGGAGGCATAACTGCGTGGAGAGCCCCCGGGTAAAACGAAAAAATTGCCAGAAGGACCGCCATACAGATCATCGCCGGCCTCTGACCACCGCCGATACGCGATGCCCCTTTACCGCAACTGCCGTTATGTAAACGATCTGATATCTCTGCACTATCTCTCATTGCTTTCATGAAATAATCCCATTTATAATATATATGTTTTTGGCAATTTAACCGTGCCGCGCTCAGGCGAACTCGATAAGATGCAAAACTGTTCAATTCCTGATAAACATCTATAGCGTTTTACCAACAACGAGCAACTTACTGCCAAAAAAATCACAATTAAAATAATAATGTTCCCATTGAACCCCTTCAGGGCCTCGCTGAGAATCTGCTGCAACCTTTTCGGGCAGGCTTCCGGCTTAGGCCTGCCGTGCGTGCCTGTCAGTAAAAAAAACCGAACGTCCTATACTACTTAGTCTACAGGAAAAGTATGGTAGATTCAAATTCAGTTAGATATGTCAAAACCTGAAAGTTTCACCCCCTTGCAATGGCTACACCTTATGGCATCATTCCCTGCGGTCTTGAGTCTTATATCGGTGAAGCATACATCCTCGATTGTGGTATCCGAACTGCCCTGGATAAGGCAGGGACCTCCGCTTTGGATTCTAAAATGGGAAAAACTCAATTCCGCCAATCTTGATAGTTGAATACCTTCAGCTACGACGATCTTAATCGGGATTTTAGAGCAGCTCACGACGATATTGGAGAACAGGATGTTCGTGATATGAGCGCCGGCTTCGCCCCCCGGCGGAAGGTACCGATGCGGATTTTCGAAAACAATTCCGTTTTTAGCGCTATGAATAACGAGATTGGAGAAAGTACTGTTTCGTATTATTCCATCGCCCGGGCAGCCTATGCGAACCCCTTGACATCCACTGTCTAAAACACAGTTGGTTACAACGATATTTTCACATACGGAGGAGGAGTCTCCCACCTTTTGAATAGCTCTCAGCACAATACAATCGTCTTCGGTATTGATATGGCAGTCACTCACCGTTACATCCCGGCAGGCATCAATATTGATTCCGTCGAGGTTACGCATTCGCCTATCACCGCTTATCTGTATTCGATGCACGTGGACATTCTCACATAACAGCAGCCAAAGCATGTAACAGGCCGAATTCACCAGTTGCGTATCCTGAACACGAACGTTCTTGCAGCGATAAAACATTATCAAACGTGGGCGCGGCTTGCCGGGTTTGTTGAACTTACCCTCCTTGTTTGCCGTCTCGTAAAAGCCAAAACCGGACCCGTCGATCAACCCGGACCCCGTGATGGAAATATCTTCCGCATTAACCGCCGTTATGAGACCG
>PUNP01000180.1 GCA_003551785.1 Candidatus Brocadiaceae bacterium
AGAAGCTCAACCTGGCGCTGGGAGCGGTGCTCGGCCTTTTTGCAGGCATAGCAATGGCTTTTGCAGGTGAATGGTGGAAGCAGAACGGGGCGAAAATAAGAAAGGCCGATTGAGATAGTGTTGTCCGGATTCTAATACTTCATTTGGTTGAACAAAATATAACAAGCCTGTTAAAACAACTTTGGTATTGGGTGGCTGGTCGGCCGCTTGTGAAAGATACGATCGCCACGACATGCTGGAGCGTGCTTGGAAAGGGAGTGGGATTTTTGATTCCGTTTTTCCTGGCCGCATGGTTTGGTATGACGGCGGAGACCGACGCTTTTTTCTTTGTCTATGGCTTGATTTTATTTTTTTCCGCCATCTTAGCGCGCGTTATCGAAAGTGTCGTTGTCCCTTATATTGCTGAACTGCGGAATGCGAACGAAGATGTTGGATTGTTTGTGGGCAATGTTCTCGGTATTTGCACCATCGCACTGATTGTCATCGTAGCGGGAATGCTTCTGATAATCAGGCCTGTTCTTGCCGCCGTAACACGTTTTGATGCGGACAATCTGGAGCTGGTTTACCGGCTTCTGATGATAACTGCGCCGATGGTAATACTGCTCGTGCTGACCAGTGTGCTGGCCGGCACTTTGAACGCCTATAAAAGGTTCACTCTTCCGGCGATCGGTCCCGCATTCCGCGCCGTTGTTGCTATTTTACTAATATACTTGATGAAAGAGGAATGGGGTGTTTATGCAATAGCCGCCGGTTACGTGGCGGGTGAATTTGTAAGGTTAATCGCATTCTTATTCGCTGTCGTGCAAATGTCAGATTTGCGACTTCGCTTAACGCTGAGGACAAACCCCAAAGTAACGGATTTTTTGAAGACCGGTTCATACCAGATGATAGGCATGGCGGCTATCGGTCTGAATCCCGTGGTGGATAAAACTATGGCTTCCTGGCTTAGCGAGGGCAGCGTGTCGGTGCTGCATTATGCCGACAGACTGTATATGATCCCTCTGACATTGATGACCACGGGCCTGATGGTAACACTGCTTTCGCATTGGAGCGGGCGCTATTGTGTATCTGGTTTTGAAAGATTGAACAAGGACTTGCGTAAGACACTGAGAATAGTAGGTTTTTCCAGCTTTATTCTCATGGTATTCTTGATCGTTTTACATCGGCCGATTGTGAGGCTGGCATTCGGACGGGGGGAATTCGGGCGGGAAATGCTGTCGCAGGTCGGCCTGGTATGGATATGTTATCTGCTGGGCATTGCATTTTACGCGATGAAACAGGTTTATGTAAGAGCGTATCTGACCCTGAAAAAAACAAAAGTTTTGATGCAGTGTGCTTTTATTATGGTCGTTTTAAATGCAGTTTTTAATTACGTTTTCATGTCGTATTATGATGTAGTCGGCATAGCGCTGGCAACGACACTTGTTTCATTTATTACGCTTCTTTTTTTCCACGGTGTATTCCGTTACATCGCCAGGTCATGCAATAGGGGCAAACCATGAATTACCGGGATCGTTGTTATGGGAGTTATATTTCCACGCACTGGAATTATTCTCACAGTCTTTCTGAAAGGGAGTACGAACATTTCGCCAAGGTCGCCGGGAAAATGTACAGTCGTTTTCTGCCTTCCGTGAAGGATGCGAAAATCCTGGATGTTGCCTGCGGTGCCGGGCATTTTCTGTATTTTCTCCAAAAGCAGGGGTACACCAACGCACGGGGCATCGATCTGAGTGCCGAGCAGTTGGAAGCAGCGGAAAATGCAGGAGCAAAGAATCTGCAGCAGGCAGACCTTTTCGAATATCTTCCCGAATGTGAAGAAAAATTTGACATGATCATCGCTTTTGACATCATTGAACATCTCACGAAGAACGAAGTGATCGAATTCCTTGATTTGATTTACAAGTCTTTGTCCGCGGAAGGTCTTGTGTTGATTGGTGCGCCTAACGTTCAAACACTGCTTGGAACAGCGGGTCGTTATTGTGACTTTACTCACGAACAGGGCTTCACACCCGGCAGTCTTTCCCAGGTGATGCGCGTGTGCGGGTTCAGGGACGTAGATGTTTTTGGTGAAAAGCCGGTTGTTAGTGATTTTCGAAGTGCGATAAGATCTGTTTTATGGTGGTGGACTTGCAGGTTTTTAAGTTTTTATAATACCGTAGCGCGGGGAACCGGGCGCGGAATGAGGAGACGCGACAATATTTTTGAGCCGAGAATGTTTGCGGTTGGGAAGAAATAGATGGTAAAAGGAAGACGGGGAAAAATTTTATTTGTACTTCCTTCGCTTGCCGGTGGCGGAGCGGAGAGGATGGTTGTAAACCTAATCACGCATCTTGACCGCCGGTATTATATACCGTACCTCGTGTTATTCGAGCACAGTGGGGAATATTTGGATCAGATACCAGAGGACGTTGTTGTTTATGACCTTAAAAAACAAAGCAGATACCATTTTTTAAAAATGATATTTTTACTGGCTTACAGGGTATATCCGGAGGTTAAGCCGGATATTGTAGTCAGTTTTTTGGAATATACGAATATTGTTACTATTATGTCGAGAATTATTTCTCTGCAGAATCCCAATGTCATTATCAGCGTGCGCAATAATCCCGTTCATGCATCGGGACAGCGAAATATGAAAAAACTGCGTTCGCGTCTGGCGGCCTTTTTGTATCCAACGGCAGAAAAGGTGACAGCCGTATCAAACGGTATAAAAAATGCATTAACAGACAAATACAACTTACCTTACCATAAGATCCGGGTCATACACAACGGTGTGGATTTGAGACATATTAGCAACTCAGCCCATAACACAAAAATGGCCTGGGGTAACGAAAGAGTTCCAACCGTAGTTGCCTGCGGAAGACTGACGCGTCAGAAGAACTATCCGCTCCTGCTCCGCGCTTTTGCCAAGGTGCGAAAGGATATCGTTGCCAGGCTTTTTATCCTCGGCCAGGGCGAGGAGAGAAAAAGCCTTGGAGAATTAATCAAAAAACTTGGAATACAGGAAAGTGTGGAGTTTTTGGGATTCCAAAGCAATCCTTTCGAATATATGG
>PUNP01000248.1 GCA_003551785.1 Candidatus Brocadiaceae bacterium
CATTTGTGCCCAAATGCGATAGTTTTCAATGACAGCGCGGACGACAGGGTTATCCGATTCCAGCAGTCGGCGATATCTTTCACCATCCAGCACTACACGGCCGCAGGTGTCGAGGGGAGTTATGGTGGCATCAAACCAGGGTGCGGAAAAGACTTTTTGAGCGGAAGGGATATCACATACCACGTTCCATTCGGCCTGTCTGCCCCGCTCCATAGCGAGTTTAAGGTTGGTGGTTATATGCCAGTGAAAGCTTCCGTGCATACCAACGAAACGCGCTCGTTTTGCGATATCCGGTTCACGCCGAAGTGCTTCGGCGATATTGGGCACGGGGCCTATGCATATGAGGGTGACGGGTTCGGGTGAGTCCATGATCGTATCGATTATCGCCTGAACGCCGTCCCACCGGACATTCCCCGGGTAATTTTCGAGGTCGTAGTCTTCAACCCATTTAGATTGTGTCTTTCGGGTCGGGCGGCCGACGCCGGGGGGCCCGACTGCGACGGGGATATCGGTTCTGCCCGCCACTTCCAGCATCCGGGCGATTATTTTGGCGCGATAGGTGGTATCGGCCGTATCTGCCGCGACCAGTTTTACGTCGAGTTCCGGCGATTTGAGCAGCATCGCCAGCGCCCAGGTATCATCAATATCGTCGCCAATATCCGTATCCAGAATGACTGGGTGGATTTTTACATTATTTTCATTTTTCATTTTTCGTTAAGAATTTATTAAAGAACGGAACACTCAAATTCGTCGTTCACATCTACCTGCTTCTTTTGTAGACGTTCGGCCAGTTCTGCCGCCTTGTTTTCCATGCTCGATTTTTCAAACAAGTTTTGGCATTCGTAAGGATCCTTTTCCAAATCATATAATTCGTGTTGGACCAGGGCGGGGGAAAAGTTCAGTTTCCATCGTCCCTCGCCCGAGATGATCGTGCGGATGGGGTCGGTAATGGAATCCAGCATTTTTTCAAGCGGGATATCTTCCGAAAGATCCGGGAAATCGCTTTTTTCAGATGCGTCCGACAAAACACCGTCTTTTCCGTTCCATTCGATAAATACATCTTTGCTGTCAGGTTCCGTATTGCCGGATAGCGCGTCTGCCAGGCTTCGGCCCTGAAGGTGATCAGGGGGGTTTTGTCCCATTATCTCCAATAACGTAGGCACCAGATCAACCTGACTGACCGGTGATTCTATCCGGTAGCTGCACGCTTCGCCGGCAGGCTTTATAAACAGCGGCACCCGCACCGCCTCTTCATACATCACTGCTTTAGTGATGAGCTGGTGCGCACCCATCATATCGCCATGATCGGAGGTGAAAACGATGATCGTGTCATCCCACAATCCGCATTCCCGGAGAGTATCGAGAATTGTTCCGCAATGCGTATCCACCTGACTGCACAGTCCCCAGTACCGCGCGATAAGGCGCCGAATGGCTGCCGGGTCAGCCGAAGGTATTCCGGCTTTTCCGCCCTCTGCGTAGCATCTGTGATACAACCTGTTTTTGAGGTGGTTGTCGTTCGTCGGAGGGCATTCGAAATTTCCCGGCAAGGGCAGAACAGAAGGGTCGTACTGATCGTCCCGTGGGCCGGTGTAGGGGCTGTGGGGCTGGAGGAAGTTTACGAACAGGCAGAACGGATTCTCGCGGTTATCACGGATGAAACGGGCGCTCTGTTGGGCCAGAAAAGCGGGTTTGCTGTGTTTTTCAGGCAGGCGGTTCGACTCCCCCCGCGAGAAACATCTTCCGTTCTCAGGGGCGTATCCTTTGTCAACCAGCCATTTGGTGTAATCGGACACTTTGTTTTTGTCACGTTCCGGCCGGAAATGTTTATTATACTGATCTTCAATGCTCACCCAGTGGTCAAAACCGTGCTGGGGGAACAGTTCATCGCCGAGGTGCCATTTGCCGAAATGGGCGGTCTCATAACTGTCGGGCAGCATCTCCGGCAGGCAGGGGATATCGAAATTCAGCGGGATGTTATTGGCAGTGCAGCCGTTGGTGTGGGGATAGAGCCCCGTCAGGATACTGCTTCGCGAGGGCGTGCAGACGGGCTGGGTGATATAGGCACGGTCAAAGACACACGACCGGTCGGCCAGTGTGTTGAGATTCGGCATATCTATAGCGTGATTGCCATAAGCCTTCAACGTATCAAAGCGCTGCTGGTCGGTATAGATAAACAGAAGATTGGGACGTCGCATAAGATTTAACCTCTAGCTTGCATTTTACGAGTAAATCAGGAAATATTTGCGCTAATCAGGGTTTAGAATATAATTAGGACTTTAAGGGGTTGTTCGGAAAAATGCAAGCTAACAGGAAAAAACTGCGCATGTCTTTAAAAAGATAATCTTACATAATGTTAATATTTATTTTGTTTTGATGCGCAGTTTTTTCCCACAACCTAAATTTTACAATTTACCACCACTAATATTTGAAATAAAAATAGCCTGAGAAATTAATTAAGCCAGTTTTTATCGAATTAGCCGTAAAATTTAGGCTAGCAGCAATTCGATACGCTCCGGATTCGTCACTATATCCATGAGATACGCCTCGAACCCCCTCAAATCATCCAGAAGGTGCATGGGGCCTTTTCCGAGACCCGCCCGTACAAAAAATCCCTCATCATGCAGTCGCTCTATCTTATCCGCCACACCTGTGAAACGTCCTGGGGCTTCGGGGTCCGGGAAGCGATAATGCGAAAAATTTCCCCAATTCCCCAGAGGATGTTCCAGAACCTGTCCCTGATCGCCTTCCGATTCATTCAGCGAGGTGAAAGCATATCCCCACTCGTTTAAGCCGGATGTTATGGGTTTAAAATCCGTGGCCCGGTGATATCCGACCCCTGCGATATCCGCCCATTCGCCCTTATCTATCGGCACGCGATCGGGGCAAGAGAACTCGATCGATTTTAAGACTCTTTCTCGGCTATTCATAGTTTATTCCTTATCCCGCATATTTCATAAATCTACGACAAAAATTATGGATATGTAAGTTTGGTTTGGCCTCCAATATTTGCAAACAACTCTGTGTTATGATAATTTTAAATTGTTTTAA
>PUNP01000557.1 GCA_003551785.1 Candidatus Brocadiaceae bacterium
AACAAAAAACTGAATCGAAAAAAGTGCACGACAAAGAGTTGTAACACCCTCTAAGTCTCACTCCGGGGTATGTGTCGCCCCGCGCCGGCGGCCGGGCTTGTATGAGACTCGTGGTTTCAGGTTTCAGTGTTCAGAACCACCAGCCTATGTTTTTATAGCCACGAAAAGTTAAACAATTTAAAAACCGCGGAACACGCGGATTTTCGCGGAAAGGGAACTGATTTATTTTTTTTTGTTCCTGTTTCGCATATTTCGTGTATTTCGCGGTTGAAAAAAAGCAATAAACCACTGTTGAATACAGATTATTTTGATAGAAAAATCGGGGACAGAAATATTTTTACTCATTTTTCTGTTCACAATATTTCTGTCACAACTTACAATTAACGATTTACAGTTTACATTCTATCGTGTCTCACCCTCGGGTTATCAGACGCACCGTGCCGGCGCTCGGGTTTGTCTTGAACAATCAATCAAACCGTAATTTGGAAATTGAGGCAAGGCAAGTGTATGGTATGATATGCTGAACTTTTTCAAATCCCAGGAATGGAATATACTGTGGCCGTTTTATCTGGAAGCATTCCTCGGAACTTTCCTATATGTTCTTCCACCATTTCTTGTTCTGTATTTCCATGAAATCGGCTTTGAAGCCTCCATGATCGGTTTTCTGTTATCAGCCTGGCCGTTGGCTGCTTTGTTGTTTGAAATGCCGACGGGCGCTGTCGCTGATCTCTGGGGAAGAAAGGTTTCAGTTGTAACCGGCTTTTTCCTGGAGGGAGTGTTCGCCTTTTTGCTGTTCTTTTTCAGCAACCATATCATAGTTTTTGTCCTTTTTTTCCTGATCGGGGCATCCAAGACGCTTACGTCCGGTGCGAAAGAAGCCTGGGTCGTGGACCTGCTTAAGTCAAAAAATGTCGATCATCTGCGTTCAGCGTATTTTTCAAAATACCACAGTTTTTTTTAATATGGCATTTGTTTTGTCCGGTCTTATCGGTGCATTTTTTGTCAGTGCGTTTGGTTTACGTGTGATCTGGCTGGTCACCTCTATCAATTACTTTATGTCGGCGGGATTTCTTCTTTTCGGCGAGGAACGGTTTGTTCCTGTGAGGGGTGGTTTTGCAGGGGCGTTAAAGGGCATTTGGCAACAGACGAAGCGCACGGCAGTTTTCGCAGCGCAGAGGCGCACGGTATCCTACGTATATATGATCAGTGTTCTGTTTGCTATAGCGGGGGTGTTTCGAAGTATGCTGAGCTGGACCCCGTTTTTGCAGGAGTTTGGTTTCTCTGAAGGGAACTTCGGCTATCTATGGACTTCGATGAATATTCTCGGGGTGGTTGCCCCTTTGATGGCTGTCCGCCTGCTGCGGTTTGCCACAGACCGAACACTGCTTATAGGGATTTCAGTAGTCACCCTTTTCTACGGTGTGCTTATCCTGGGGACGGATTCGCTTTTCATGCTGATAGGAATGATTCTTGTGAGCGCATTTCTTGTGGATTTTCGAATGCCGGTGGCAAGGGTGTTTTTCCATCGTTTCATCCCGACTCAGATAAGAAGTGCTTCAGGCAGTTTTGAACAGATGCTCAATGCTGCAATAAGAATCTTGTGTCTGCCTTTAGCTGGGTTGTTGGTGGATATGATCGGGGCAAAACTCACTGTGTTCATCTCCACGCTCTTTATGGGGCCGGCGATTGTGTTGTATTTAAAGATCGGCCATCCCCGCACGGACGAATCCGGTGGTGAATACATTCGAGCACAACCCGACCAAAATTCCTAACTAGACCCTGTCTGGAAAGGGGCAGAACCCCGATTTTGTGCTCACCTTGGCTCGCACTCCTTTAATGACAAAAGACTTGTACACGTACGTCACCAATATTCACAGTTGAGTTATCACACCCAAAAAAACGGCGGCCATTGATGACAATGGCCGCCGTTTGAACTAGGAATTGGTAGCGGGGGCAGGATTTGAACCTGCGGCCTTCAGGTTATGAGCCTGAATAATTAAGCACAAAAAAGAAAATTGTTGAGTTATAGTTGAGTTATTGGTTTTTTCATGCTATATTAAAGACAACGCAAGACAAGCAGTGTCGTTAGTTGTCAAAATAGGAGAAAAACCAATGGCTAAAAGAGAAAAGAAGAGAAGAAGCAGAGGGAGCGGGGGAATCGTTAAGCTGTCTTCAGGGTACTACGCTTATCAGTTCATTGACGCGAACGGCACCCGTAAAACAAAAAGTCTGCGGGTCAAGAGCCGGAAGGAAGCTGAAAGCCGCGTGGCGAATTACTCTGACGCTGTTCTTGCCAAAGATCGGGATGAAGTCCTTCTACATGCCGCCAGGTCTCGAAAGATTATTTCCTCTTACGATCTGCCTTTTGAAGACGTATGGAATGAATTCCTCAAAACCAATCCCACCGCCGGGGAGGGCACTCTCGGTTTATATCAGCGTTCATTAAAGGAGTTTGTCCAGTGGCTGAAGGCGGAGCGTCCCAGTATAACCAGCTTTACACAAATCGACTTGCAGACAGCGGTTGCCTACATGGAATATGTTTGGCAATCCGGTGTTTCCGCATCCACCTACAATGACAAGCGGAATGCCCTCGGTCTTATCACCAAGAAACTGGCCAATCGTTTCGGCATAGAAGTCAATCCCTGGCCTCAGACAGAGCGTAAGAAGGGGGTTCGGCAGGTTCGTCTTCCCTTGAGCCGCGAACAGGTTGCCGATCTGATGAAAAGACTGGAAAAGACTGACCGCCTGCCTTATCCGAAAGAGATTACTCCGTTGGTCTATCTTTGCCTTTTTGCCGGTATGCGCCTCACGGACGCTGTCAGTTTGGAATGGGGCAGTGTGGATTTGGCGGCAGGCTGTATCAGCTATACTCCCGCCAAGACTGCCCGGACAAGCGGGATTCAGGCACAGGTGCCGATACTGCCGCCTTTAGATCGGGCTCTTAGGACTTTGACATCCGGAGATGACAGCGGTTATGTTCTGCCGGAAGTCTCGGCGCACTATAAACGCAATCCTGATTTCGTTAAGCAGCATTTGGTTAAA
>PUNP01000255.1 GCA_003551785.1 Candidatus Brocadiaceae bacterium
CGAGGTGGCACTCATCCCTCCGGTGGCGGGCGGATAGCATGGTGCGCATCCGCATTTCCCCCGACCAGATCGACCCTGCGGCGCTCCTGTCACGCGTCCGCTCGGACGCCGATGGCGCGGTTCTCCTCTTCGTGGGGACGGTGCGCAACCACAACGAAGGGCGGTCGGTCGAGCACCTCGAGTACGAGGCATACGCGGAGATGGCCGAGCGCGAGCTCGCGGAAATCGCCGCCGAGGCGGCGGAGCGGTGGGAGGTCGGGGACGTGGCGGTCGAGCACCGCACCGGACTGCTGCGGATCGGTGAGGCGAGCGTGGCGATTGCGGTGGCCTCGCCGCACCGGGAGGCGGCCTATGCGGCGTCGCGCTACATCATCGAGGAGCTCAAGAAGCGGGTTCCCATCTGGAAGCGCGAGGGATACAGCGACGGGAGGAGCGAATGGGTGCGCGGCTGCGCCCACGGCCCCGCCGAAGAGCCTGCGGGCGCGGAGAGGGATAATGGGTAGCGGGCTCGTGCAGCTCGGCGTCCCGGCCGCGCCGACCGAGCGGCCGATCCCCGACGGGCCCATGGCCGACGGCTTCGGGCGCCGGGTCGAGTACCTGCGCATCTCCGTGACCGACAAGTGCAACCTCCGCTGCGTCTACTGCATGCCGGAGGAGGGGCTTCCCTGGCTGCGACGCGAGGAGATCCTCTCCTACGAGGAGATCGAGCGAATTGTGCGGGAGATGGGGGAGATGGGGCTGCGCCGCGTGCGCATCACCGGCGGGGAGCCGCTGGTTCGGCGGGATCTTCCCGCCCTCGTCCGCCGGCTGCGGCGGATTCCCGCCATCGAGGACATCTCCCTCTCCACCAATGCGGTTCTCCTTGCCGACCACGCGGACGACCTGCGTCGGGCCGGGATCGACCGTCTGAACGTCTCCCTAGACTCGCTCCGGCCGGAGCGGATCGACGCCATCTCCCGCCGCCCGGGGTCGGCGGCGCGCATCTTTGCGGGGCTCGAGGCGGCCGAACGGGTGGGGTTCTCACCCATCAAGCTCAACTGCGTGGTGATGCGCGGCCGGAACGAGGACGAGGTCGAGGACTTCGCCCGCATCACCCTCGAGCGGCCCTGGCACGTCCGCTTCATCGAGGTGATGCCGACCGGGGACAACCTCCCGGTCTCGGACGGGGAGTACGTCCCCGCCGGGGAAGTCCTCGACCGAATTCGCGCGATCGGGGAGCTGCGCCCGGTCCGTGGTCCGATGGGGAACGGCCCCGCCACCTACTTCGCCTTCCCGGGCGCGGTCGGGACGGTGGGCGTCATCACCCCCATGAGCCACAACTACTGCGACCGCTGCAACCGGATGCGCCTGACGGCGAACGGGCAGCTGCGGCCCTGCCTCTTCGGTGACTTGCAGACGGATCTGCGGGGCCCCCTTCGGCGCGGAGAGCCCATCTCCCCCCTCGTGAAACGGACCCTGCGCATCAAGCCGGAGCGCCACCACCTGGTGCGCGGCAGCGCGGCGGGAAGCGGCGGGCTGCGCGCGCTCTCGGAGGTCGGCGGCTGAAGCGATTCGCCGCACGATCGCTCCTTCCCCTCCGCCACTCCCCATGAAGTTCCACCCCGAGGAGGCTTTCTCAGTGGTCACGAGCAGGATCCGCTTCCACCGCCGGACGCCCCCCGGTTCGGCTCCGGGAACCCTCGTCTCCGTTCCGGATGCGCCTCCGCCCGTCATCCGGGTCACGGGGTTCGACTCCGAGGCTCTCGAAGAGGATGTGGTAGCATCGGCGGCGGAGGCGCTTGCCTGGCGGGAGCGTCACTCCACGATCTGGATCAGCGTGGAGGGGGTGGGCGACGCTGACACCGTTCGGGAGCTCGGGGAGGGGCTGGGGCTCCATCGCCTTGCGCTCGAGGATGTCGTCCACGTGCATCAGCGGGCCAAGCTCGAGCCGTACGCCGACCACATCTACGTGGTTTGCCAGATGCCTGAGGCGGGGGGCCAGATCGAGACGCAGCAGCTTTCCCTCTTCGTCGGCCCCGATTTCGTCGTCTCGTTCCAGGAGCGCCCGACGGCGAGCTTTGAGCCGATCAGGGACCGACTTCGGGCCGGTCGCGGGAGGATTCGGTCCTCCGGACCGGACTACCTCGCGTACGCCCTGCTCGACGCAGTGGTCGATCACTACTTTCCCGTCCTGGAATCGCTCGGGGAGCGCCTGGAGACGCTGGAGGAGCGTGTGGTCCTCCAGCCGGACCGGGAGGTGATGCGCGGCATTCACGAGGTGAAGCGGGATCTGCTCCTCCTCCGCCGGGCCGTCTGGCCCCTCCGGGACGCATTGGGCGCTCTCTACCGTGATCCACTGGAGGTGGTCAGCGCCGAAACGCGCCCGTTCCTCCGGGACTGTCACGATCACGCCTTCCAGATCCTCGATCTGCTCGAGACTTACAGGGAGGTCGCCTCGGGGCTCATGGACGTCTACCTGTCGAGCCTGGGGAACCGGACGAACGAGATCATGAAAGTGCTCACCATGTTCGCCGCGATCTTCATCCCCCTCACATTCATCGCCGGTGTATACGGGATGAACTTCGATCCCGCCGAATCCGCCTGGAACATGCCCGAGCTCGGATGGCGATTCGGCTATCCATTCGCCCTTGCCGTGATGGCGCTGGTCGCGGGCGGCATGCTCCTCTACTTCCGACGGAAGGGGTGGCTGGGGGGGAGATGAAGGAGCGAGGTCGAGTCTCCGTGGCGCTGTTCGAGCCCGAGATTGCGGGAAACGCCGGCGCCGTGGCCCGGATGTGCGCGGCCACGGGTAGCCCCCTCCACCTGATCGGCCGGCTCGGCTTCCAGCTCCGCGGACCGGCTGCGCGCCGGGCGGGGATGGACTACTGGGAGCGGGTGGAGCTTCACCGCCACGCCACCTGGGACGCCTTCTCGGCCGCGACCTCCTGCCCCCGACGATGGCTCTTCACCACCACCACCGACCGCTTGCTCTGGGAGGTTGCCTTCGAGCCCGGGGACGTGCTCGTCTTCGGCTCCGAGTCGCGAGGGCTGGGACCGCAC
>PUNP01000128.1 GCA_003551785.1 Candidatus Brocadiaceae bacterium
CCCTCGAGCCCGTACGCAAGGCGCTTGCCACACTGAAAGGCCAGATGAATCGGGTGGTGCAACGCGCTGGACCTCGACCTATACCAATGCCCGCCTGGAAGGCTTCAACGGGCTGTTCCAGGCAGCCCGTGCCAGAGCCCGCGGAGCCCGCAATCCCGCCACCTTCATCACCATGATCTACCTCATCGGGAGCCCCGCAGGCTCCATCCTCAAATCCGCGTGAAACGACGAAGAACCCGGAAAGTTCAGTCGGCTACCGGCGTCATCCCGTAACGCAACATCCGGTGTGGCGGCGTGATCGGCGCTACCCAAGCAGGTTGCGCAAGGGACGGATATGAGTGCCCAAGTCGCAACATCCTAAAAGCAACCCCGAGACTCGTACGGACTGCGAAAGAAGCTTCTCCACGTGCGCACAAATCTAATTCTTGCTGTCTTGTTGTTTGGGGTTCTTTTTGGCCCGGACACAAAGTGGATTCACATTCAAGGTGTGACCCTGGGGGTTCTTGCCGTCGCCCTCGTAAGCACTCTTCGGATAAATAGAAACGCGCTGATCTTGGTGGCCCCGGCTCTCATTGTCGTTATAAGTCTTGGGATGTATGGAGGACTTGTTGGCGTGATTTTGGGTAGTTTTGATCGCTACATCGTACTGGCTGCCATAAAAATAGTTCTTTATGTGCTGGCCTCTTATGCACTAGTCAGATTGTATTGGAAAAAAAATGGTGACGAGGCCAGCGAAGTATTGTTTATACATATTTACTGGTTCGGACTGTTTAACGTGTTGACTGTTTACGCCACGATCCTCTGGAAGCCGGCAGAGGGTTTTGCCCTGTTAGTTCTAGATCTTCCACAGCATGCCGAGTGGTGGCTTTCTGGACAAAGGTCTTTTGACTGGGCAATTGGTGGGGGGGACGGGCTGGCACCGTTGTTGGCTGCACTATTCGCTATGGTATTGTTTGGCCCCGCTCGCCTATTGCTTCTGCGGTCACGACTCGTTAGCGGTTCTATAATATTCGGTGCTGGAATCCTCACATCCATGTCTGCTCAGTTACTAATGATATTTGTACTTGTGTATTGGTTGGTGATATTGCGGCAATGCTTGAATTGGAAAGTTTTTGTCTTTTTCGTTTTATGCATGTTATTTCTGTTTGTCGCTGTAATTCGTTGGAATAGCGAATTCTCAATTGGTATTAATCATGTGGATTTAGCGGTAAGAAGAAATCTAGAATGGTTATGGTCGATTGTGGAAAGTGGAACGCTTGAAACTAAGAGCACGACGACGATAGTTAACGATATGTATTTTTTGCCAGATGGTGTTAGTCATGTTTTATTTGGGGATGGAAATTTCGGACGGAATCCCCTGCTTCCATATATTCCCTCGGATGTGGGATATGTCCGGATTTGGCACGGCTCCGGGATTGTCGGAATTGGGTTGTTTTTAGCTTATATCTTATGGCATCTGGTAATGGGGGTGTATATGTTAAGGTATTCAAAACTCCCTATGGGATCGCCCTTTCGTGCGGCTGGTCACATCGTCTTGCTCATGGCGTTTATGCAGTTTTTAATGAACTTTAAGGTTTTGCAGTTTGATCACCGTGCTTACGTGATTCAATTTCTGATCATTTGGGCGGTCTTCTTTGCGATGCGGAACAATCGTTATCGTGCTCGGCGGGATTAATGTGGACTGTTCTTATGGTTCGACACAACGCATATCGGGGGCCGCGCAATGAGTGCGCAAAATAGAAATATACGTATTGTTTTTAATGCAACGACAAATGGAAAGGGAGGGGCAGTACAAAATGCCGCGAACTTCCTCCTTCGGGCTCAAGAGGATCAGTCTGTGGACTGGTCGATGTTCGTTTCGGAAGAGGTCGCGGAAGTAGCTCGAGATTTAGGTGCAGATGTTGATCGCGTTGCGGTCGTGGAGTCTCCGGCTCGGTCTAAACAAAAGCGTGAACTACTGCCCCGGGCCTTTGATGCATGTCTACCTGATATCGTATATACGATGGCTGGCCCAGCTTATTTGGAGATTCGTAGTCCGCATGTGATGGGGATAAGCAATCCCTACTTAACGCACCCTACATGGGAAGCGTATTTGTGCGGGCGTGGTCCCATATCTGCGGCGTCGGAGTGGTTGAAGAATGTTTACAGGATGTGGTGGGCAAAGAAGGCGGACGCGTTCATTTTTCAAACAGAAACCGCAAGGGGCGGGTTTCACAGGAGATGTCCTGTGGGTGTTGATAGGACCTTCGTGGTTCCGAATGCCTTCGGCCTGAAAGGGGTGGGAGGGATGCTGAAGTCAGACGTCGGGCACGAGATCAAGGGTAAGCGTGTCGTGTTTGTTCCTGCCGCAGGGTATCCCCACAAAGCGTTGCAACTTTTGCCTGACATCGTTTCGGCGCTACGGCGTTGTGGGCGTTCGGAGGTTATATTCGTAGTGACGTTGGACGCCAGCTCAGGAATCTGGCGTGGGATTGAGCGGAGGGCGAAGAGTCTAGGAGTGGCGGATGGGATTCTTAACGTTGGAGTGACGGCCTATACGGATATGGCAATGCTCTATCGAGAGAGTGAAGTTGTATTTGTCCCGAGTTTGCTGGAAACCTTTTCTACGTCCTATTTGGAAGCGATGGGTTTTGGGAAACCATTGGTGGTCCCGGATCGGAGCTTTGCGAAAGAAGTGTGTGGCGACGGGGCGATATATTACGATGGAACAGCCGCCGACGCTGGACGGGCAATTGAGGCGGTTTTATCTAACCGAGAGGATTGGGTCGCGCGAGTTATAGAGGGACAAGGTGAGGTTCTGGCGCGGTATGCCGGGCAGGATGAGAGATATTTTAAGATAAGGGAAATATTGGTGGGGTTTCTGCGCGAAAAGACGTGATAGTAGAGATAACGGTGCAAGAGATGTGGAGGGGACAAAGGTGAAGAAGGAAACTGGTAAGATCCTAATTACCGGCGGCACCGGATCGTTCGGGAGGACGATGGTGCAGGATCTGCTCGAAAGGGACGCGGGGGAGGTCCGTATTCTCAGTAGGGATGA
>PUNP01000427.1 GCA_003551785.1 Candidatus Brocadiaceae bacterium
TAATATGTGATGTGGACGGGTTGAAAAAAATGAACGATTCAGAGGGCCACCAGGCGGGAGATGAGATGATTATGAAATCCGCTGAAGTCATAAAGGAGTCCTGCAGGAATGAAGATATAATAGCGCGTTGGGGAGGGGATGAATTCATCATAATGATGCCTCAGACAGGCAGGTCGGAAGCGGAAAAGGTAGCTGAAAGGCTGAAAGCCGGCTGTGAGGGACGATTTATCAGGAATCATCCGCTTTCTGTATCGGCCGGCGCCGCTTCAAAGGATAATGAAAACGAGGATATCCTCCTTGCCATAAAAAAAGCAGACGAGCTCATGTACGAGGACAAGCAAAGGAAAAAGCGGGCTTTTTCCTGAAGGTGAGAGTCAGGCAAAAGTGCCGAACACAGTGGAAGGTAGAGAATAATTATGATGAGGGTAATGTCTGACGGATCGGTAGATTTTAAGTTAGACTTCGATTCGCTATTTTAGCATCTTTAGCGCCGCAAGGACCACTTCCGGGTCAAAATGGGAACCCGCCCCTTTTTTCAGCTCGTTATGTGCGTTTTTCCTGCTCATTGCTTTCCTGTAGGGCCTGTCGGAGCGCATCGCGTGGTAGGCATCGCCCACGGCCAGGATACGGGCTTGCAGAGGGATCTCTTCCGCTTTTTTCCCTTCCGGGTATCCGGATCCATCGTATTTTTCATGGTGGTAGAGCACCATAGGCAGGTACTCTTCTAAAAATTCAATAGGTGCTAGAATATCAGCTCCGATTTTAGGATGTTTCTTAATCTCCTGCATCTCTTTTTCTGTCAGGGATGTGGTTTTGGTAAGAATGCTTTCGCTTATGCCGATTTTCCCGATATCGTGTAACGTGCATACATAATGAAAATATTCTTTCTCCTCTTCCGATAAAGGCATGTCAATCTCGTTTAGAATTTTCATGGAGTAAGCCGCGACCTCGGCCGAATGGTTAGAGGTATAGGAATCCTTTGCATTAACAGCTTCAAGAAGCGATTCAACAGTTTTTGAATAGGTCCTCTTCAGTCTTTCATTCAGCTCACGGTCAATAATCTCGATTTGTTCCAGACCCTTGAGGGCGTTTAACTGTTTCCTGCGCAGTTCAACTCCTCTTTCAACAAGTTTCTTTACTGTGTTTTTACTGAATGGCTTATTGATGTAATCATAGGCGCCGAGTCTCAGAGCCTTTACAGCGGTATCAAGATTGGCGTAGCCTGTGATCATCGCGACCTGTATGGAAGGGTCAATATTTTTCAGCCTTTCAAGAAGCTCGATTCCACCCATATGGGGCATTTTAATGTCAAGGAGAGCAATATCGATGCATCCGCCCTTGGCCGTGTCAATAGCCCTGGCTGCATCAGAATGTAAAAAGGTTTGATATTTTTCGCCTAATATAATATTAAGCGATTCTCTGACTCCCGGTTCATCGTCTACTATGAGGATGTGCGGCTTCATCTTTCTTTCCTCCAAAATTATTTTTAGAAGGAATAAAACTATTGAATTATTAGTGCAGTTTTCCTATGGTTACCCGTTTTAACGGATATTTAGCTTGTCCATTTTGTATTTCAAAACTCTACGGCTTATATCAAGTTCTTTGGCCGCTCTTGTCTGTACGCCGTTATTATTCGCAAGGGCGGCGCTTATAATTTCCTTCTCGAACCTTTCAACGGTTTTTAAGAGTCCGCCTTTTTTAAACTCCAGATTCTGACGCTGGTTTTTTTTGTCCTCGTTTAACAGTCTGCCCACTACAGCCTGGACTTCTTTAACGTCTATAGGTTTAGTTATGTACCCTGTAGCTCCTTGTTTTACGGCACCGGCTGCTATTTTAAGCGTGCGGGAGCTGGTGAGCATCAATACAGGTGTCTCGGGTTTGTTTTTTTTTAGTTTGCCTGCAACCTCCGAGTAGTCCATTCCCGGCATAATAGCATCTAAAATAATAAGATCCCATTCGTTGTTTTCAAGAGCCCTTAAAGCCTGTTCTCTGTCTGAGGAGGTGGTTATTGAATAATCACTGCTTAGAATTACGGAAAATGATTCGCAGACGCTATCTTCACAATCAACTATCAGTATCTTTTTCATGATTTCCCCTTGCCCTGTGCACGATCGGGCAAACATATCCTCGCAGTAACTCCTTCATTTAATTCCCCGGACAATTCAAGCGTAGCACCATGCGCGAGCAGGATCTTCTCGGCTATAGGCAGTCCAAGCCCTATAGCCCGCGTTCGGGTGCTGAAGAACGGCGAAAAAAGCTTTTTCATATTACCGGCAGGAATACCTTCGCCGGTATCCCGGATTTCAATCAGGCAGGAATTATCTTCGGTGCTCTGTTTCTGCACACTTACGGCTAATTCGCCTCCTTCGGGCATGGCTTCTATAGAATTCAGCACTATCCTTGAGAGGGCTTCTACTAGAAGATCGGGGTCAAATTGCTGGGTGTAGTTTTTCGGGCTGTAGTTTTTTTTGACTTTTATTTTCCCCGCGGACAATTGGCTTTTGAAAGCGCCGAGCACCTCATCAATGACACGGTGGATTTTTTCTTCCTGAATTTTAGGTATGACCGGCTCCGCATATTTCTCAAGCTTGTCAATGAGTATATTCAGCCTCTCCACATCTCTGCTCATAAGGTTGTAGAATTCCGTCCTGAATTTTTTATCGTTGTATTTTTCCGGGAAAAGCTGCGTGAAAGTGCTTATCGAGACCAGGGGATTGCGCACTTCATGGGCGATAGCCTCCGCGAAGCTTTTCCAGAGGGCTTCTTCCTCCGCTTTTTGGAATTTCCCGGAAAAATTGCGCAGGCTGCCGAGATCTGTTATAGTGGCCGCGCACCCGGAGACAATCTCATCCCTGTCGCGGATGAGGGAAGTAGAAACCGCAAACCCCCCGCTTTTTCCCGGCAGATAAATCTCCTGCCGGTGTATTGCCTCGCCGGTGTAAAGAGAATTGAGCATTATATCGGCTATTATGGAGCCGGCTTTCTGAATACTCTCTCCCGCCTCGTCTTTTTCAAAACCAAGAATATTCATCGCA
>PUNP01000171.1 GCA_003551785.1 Candidatus Brocadiaceae bacterium
CCCGGCAAAAGTAATCGGAGGCCCCATCAGTAGAAAACTCAGAAATATCATTCCGTAAATGACGAATTTCACGATGATTTAACCTCCAATTGGAATTTCACCTCTGTTGAGTTCACTTTAAAAGTCTTTCAGTGACTTATTATTGTCTGAAATGTCTTGAACGTATTCATCAAGCTCGTTATATTTAGTCTTAACCGAGAATTCTTTTTGATTCTCTCATACAAATTCAGAACTTATTATGCCTCCCCTCATCTTCAGGACCTGCTCAAGTTCAACGATGGACTCTATACTGAACGCAAAGTCATTTTCTGTAACAAATCCATGTAATGATTCCGAAAGATTCATAGCATAATCGTGCGTGATGGCACAGAATATAACGTTTTCAGCGCCCATTTCCCGCGCACGCCCACATGCACGGCCATCGGAAACCAGGTCACCGACATAAACAATTTCAGATTCCGGGCTTTCCTGTGCAATGTCAAATAAAGTGCCTGCCTTCCCTTCATAGGGATGTCTGACTCTTGGAAGGAGATAACCAAGACCGTCACGTTCAAACCGCTGCCTAATCCCGTCAATATGCCCGTTAGTAATGATATGAAAGTTATTCAGCCCCAGGTGCCGTTCAATTCTCCCCACCGTTTCTTTTCCGCCCGGAATTAAATGCGGCGGTTCCATTGTTTTTATCCTGAGTTCCAATTGCCGTCTGTACTCAACAATATCCTCCTTCCTGATACCAAAATCTATACAGAGTCTGTGCCAGTCTTCGGTCTGAAAGACACGCCTGTATTCCGTTTTAGTCAACGGTTCATACCCGCATTCCTTACGAACCTGCTGGTCTAATTCAAAAATAGACTCCAGCGTATCGTAGATAGTCCCATCCAGGTCCAGTCCGATTTTCATTTTATCAATATTACCCATATAGAATTTTACGGTTCACTCATTCATAACAGCCTTTGAAAATTCGTCGGCAAGTTCTTCGTCAAGACTGATCAGTTCATCGTGCACTTCTTTTAACTTATCTGTTTGAGCTGCATTCTTATAAACACAGCCCAAGTTATACCATGCTCCCGCCAGTTCCGGATTTATTTCCAGTATTTGGTTGAAAACTTCAATGGCTTCCCCATCCTGCCCTGTCGCCCATAAAGAAATGCCTAAATAGTTCAGGGCATCGACATCGCCGGGATTTTCTTTAACAACCTGCCTGCACTCCTCTATATTTTCATCAATCTTAGACATGATTTACAATTAAGGACTTTAATTTTGAACCATTTTTTCATATCCAATGCCGAGAAAAAACTCTTCCTCTCGACATCTGGCAGTATTTCAAACATCTTGTCATAGAGCTTCAGTGTCTTATGGTCGGATTCAATTTGCCTTGCCATACTCTCCAATGTCGACATATACGCCTTTTTACTGCCTTGCCAGGCACTGGCATGGTGACTTAAAGAACGCTGACTGGAAATTCGCCACATCTTCCAGCTCTTTCAGAAGATAGTTTAAGCTATCCCTTTTGTTATTTTTTGTGTTTTTTCCCGTCCCGTCCCGGCTCCCTTTCCCATCGTATCCATGCATGTTTATACGGAGCGCCGGTGTCGGAATAAATATCTGTATCTTCCCTGATATACGGGTTACTGATTTTATCATCTGGGCCGCTGTCTTCGGGCTTTATGAATCTTATGGAATAGTCAGCAAAAAGCACATTAACACCGTCACCGTGATTCAGTTCCCAGGGTGGCCGGTCAGCCATAATAGCACGCATTTCATGTCTTTCTTCCGGAACATTGGGGTCAATATAGTAGCTGACACCTTCCGGATCATTGAGATCAATCACATTGAACGGATTAGCTGGGCAACTCAGAAGTTTTCTGTCTTCAAGATATCCTTCCTTCTCCAGCATTTTGAATACTTCTCCGGAAGAAGTACCGGCGGGCAAGCGTCCTTGATTTTCCTGTGTATACATATGAACCCTGATCCCCACCTGCCTGAGGTTAGAAGCGCAGGCAGGTACTGCTGGGCCACGCCTGGGAGGAGATCGGAGAAAATCTGTCATCAAAAGAGCAACTACAAAAGCTCCAATGCCTGCAGCGTAACACAATATCAAAACGATGCGTAAAGGAGAAGGGATCGGCCATCTCTTCCAGTTTAATAACTTATAGATTTCGACGATGGCGAAAGCGTAGGGGATTGACCCTAAAAACGCGGGGATGAAAAGAAGAATATAACCTTTAATTCCCACCCCCGCCCGGGCAATTCCCAATCCCTCTGCAAAATCCACCACAGATAAAGTCAGTATGAATTGGGGGAAAAACAGCTGGAATCTCCGTCTATCTCTCAAGCCTATAGGCACAAGCAAAAAAACTATAGCAGTACCCAACGCAACCACAAGTAACTGCCATGACAATAAGTTTCGCAGTTTTTTCAACTTGACATCCCCCAGCAATGTGTCTTAATTTATTTTCGATATGAACATGAAGTAATGACTCCCCACTATTATAATACCATCTCATACTGAAAAATCAACTTCATATGAAATTGGAATTTTATTTCGGAAACACGGCGAAACGTCAAAGATTTCAATATAAATCAGCATAAACCATCGCGTGAGGCCAGGTTAAGGCAAGTTGGGACATTGGGTTGCAACGCCTTTACCACCAACTTACTACCTTTTGCCGAAAAATGGGCATATTTGGGCGGTTGTGTGGCAAATCAGATGGATGGACAAAAAATTATCTTTTGACATATCCGCGTCATTAGCGTTTTGCAATACTTTTAAAAACCTCCTGTTGATAGCAATCATCACATATCTGAAGCTCCTTTGATAGGCCGATATCTGATTTCCCGGGCCGAGGCATTATACAAACAGTTTTTGTAGTTTGCCAATTTGCCAACACGTAATAAACGGCATCGGCATTTTTGTGGTCCGGACAGGGAGCAAAGCCTGGGGCACTAGGATGTTCATTACCATAAGGCCCGCACATCTTTAACATCCTACCACACCTTATGCAATATGGTTCTTCAGTTTCATAATCATCAA
>PUNP01000028.1 GCA_003551785.1 Candidatus Brocadiaceae bacterium
CGTATCCATATCCACCGCCCACGCTGGAACGCGCCATTGCTTGCCTATACGCCGCGCCGGCAGTTCGCCACGGTAGATGGCGTCATAGACGGTCCTTTCATTTAGCCGCAGGAGTATAGAAACCTCTCGCACTTTATAATACTTTTTTGTCTCAGCGTTCATTGTATTAATCCTCAATATAGGTAATTAAATAGTATCCTGTTTTAATATCCGAACACCATATCCCGAAAATCCAGCTTCCTGGCATTTTTGAAAGGCTTCACAGGTTGCTTTCATGTCATTTTGCAGTCTTGAGGTGTTTTCCCCTTTTGACATCTATTTTACCGTCGCAAAGGCTTCAAAGGGTGCGTTTATTTTAGTCATCGGCACCCTGACAGCCATACTCCGTGAGGTAATAGTTCTGTTCGGTGTAGTCCGGGAGTTTTTCCGCCCAATGCGTTTCATCCGTGTCTATATCCATCGCCAATTCCTCCTTCGCAATCTTTTGCGCCCGGGTTCCCGTGCCGAACCGATAAGGCCACAGCGGACAGGTAGTGCATGGGCACAGAGCGACCTCTTTGACCTGTTTGCAGCAGCAGCCGAGGCAGTGTGAACGAATCGCCTTCATCGGCGTCAGGAGTTGGCCGGGCTTTCTGTCCACAGAAATTCGGCTTTCCTTCTTTACTTTCGATTTGCTCATTACGTTACTTTCTGTTTTCATGGTTTTCTCCTTTCAAGAAATGGGATCGGATTCGCAATGCTATTGCGTATATCACAAATACTAAACAGGGGTTGCCAATTCCCAGGATCGCCAGCAGCAATATATCTTCCATCTTTCTACCACCCTCGTTAAAATTAAAAAACACCGCTATGCATTGAGAATTGAAAATTGACTCTTTTTTCAAAAATATCGTAAATATGACAATTGCCTCTTTTGTCAAAACCCCTGAAAACGTTCTCGTGCTTGTTTATATGTGTTACAGTGTATTCTCGCTCAATTCTCATAATTGGAAATGTGTCAAGGGAAAAGCCGAAAGCTCGGCGCTCGAAAACGATTATCAAAATTGTTTTTGAGTTTTGAAAATTGTCCTTTATCATGCTTCGGGTAAACTCCAGGTTGACGTTTTTCCTTTTCTGTCTGATATGATTCCGAGTGCATCTTTTGCCCGGTAGATTGCATTTTCATTTATCCCGGATTTCTTTGCCGTTTCGCGGATGTGTTTGGAATCCTGCGGCCCATCTTTCAAGCTGCTACGCAAAAAATCCTCGGCATTTCGTCTTGAAATTGGCGGGCGTCCCGGTTCACCGGAGAGCAGCCGTTCGGTATCCGAAACCGGTATTTTTTCTTTCTCCCAGTGTAAGCGCCCGGTGGCCCCTATACCATCTATTATGACGTTTCTGATGTGATACCCAAGACCGTCGGAAAGTGACGCAAGGTTAGATTTACCATGGAGAAACAGGCGGCGTCTGTCCTTGGGGTCATTGGTTTCATCATCCTTATCTTCTTCTACGAGCCATACCGACCGGGCAACGGCTGTGAATGCATTTGAGCCCATGACGCGGTATAGCGCCTTCGTATCTGATGTTTTACGCAAGTGTGTAACACCGATAATTGCCGCTCCAGTTCTCTTTGCAAATTCATTAACAGGGAGAAGAGCAGAACGCACCTTTGAGTTCATATGAGTGTCTGTGTCCCCGAAGTATTCTGATATGGGATCAATAATTATGAGCGCTGTCTCTGGGGAAACCGCTTTTTCAAGATGCTTCATATCTCGTCGGAGGTCGAACGCTCTCGGAATGGGTTCTCCTTCACTGTCACGTTCAATGACAGATTCAACAAAATTGATGCGTTCCAGGTCGGCCTTGTGTGCTATAAGTCTCGGTACGATTGTATCCTCGGGATCATCTTCGAGCGTCAGAATTACGACATCGCCAGGGGTTTGCTGTTGCCCTGGCTCGTCTGGCCAGGGTATTCCGGCACTCTTGCGTGCAGCTATATCTATCGTGATAGTCGATTTGCCTATCCCCATATCGCCGGCGATTAGTGTTTGTTTGCCGCGTGCTACTCGCGACGGCCAGAGCCACTCCAGCCTGCGCGGTGTTATATCCGAAGCCTTGCGGAGCTTTATCCTCACCCTGTCGGTGACATCATCACATTCTGTGATCTGTGTTGCTTTGCCTGTCGAATAAAACTCTGTCATGCCTGAAAGAGCGACCTCGATGGTTCGTTTTCGATAGTCTTCTCTCTGTGCCCATTTATCACGGCAAAGCCCGGATTCTCTGAACAATTGATCTATAAGTTGAGCATTGCCCCCGGTCCAGAAAGCCAGATGATTGCACAGTGCCTGATCCGCCTCGCTATGCGACTTGTAATCGCTATCATCGCCGTCCCACAATTTTCTGAACTTGTCACCATTTGATGCTGAATAAGCTTTTTGTATCAGCTCGGCATCGGGTATATCAGATAACGGACCGGAAGGAGCTGTCGAAGGGGGGAAAGAGGACTCATGTTTGGGCCAAAGGGTAAAATAAAGCTTTTCCAATGCTTCAGCAATATCTCTAGGTTCGGCAGGTGTTTCAGAAAGGTGATAGCCGCTCATAGCGAAATATCGGTCTTTTTCATATATTTCAATCCCCGCATTTTCCCCGGCATTCCAATCAGGCGGCAATTTCCCTGTTCTGCAATTAGAACCGGGCTTATTTGCTATTCCTATGATGTGGAGTCCCGTTCCGGAGGGGGAAACTTCAGTAAAAGAGTTAAGTTGCCTCACTATATCATCCGCCCAAGGTTCAATATCGCCAGTCTTGGGGTTGCGGCAGCTGTCGAGATCCACCCCAACATAAGGATCGTACTCTGAGAACATGAATCCGAACCCGCTGTAGCCGCTGGATCGTTCGCAAACGAGCTCGAAATCCGCCCAGGTATTGGGATTGACGGAAGAAGCTTTTTGCCCGGAGTGGACATCATAGGGAATTTTGGTGGTTTTTCCGTTTCTCTGCTCTTCCCTCCATAACACCCATTGTTTTCTTTCCTGAAGTTCTTCGGGATAATAC
>PUNP01000579.1 GCA_003551785.1 Candidatus Brocadiaceae bacterium
CATTGCACGCGATCTCAACAACTTACAGCCGACACCGATCTTGACGTACGTCAGTACGCCCGCGCCCGGTTTACGGCTGTAAGTTGTTGAGATCGCGTGCAATGGCGCCTCGCAGTAGATGGCTCATGAATTATTCAGGCTAGACGGGTATTAAAAAAGGGGTTTTTATAGGGGGTTTCCCTGCAAAACTATACATACTATACATCTTTTCAGAAATGCCTTTATAACTATCTCATTTATAATGACTTGTGCAATGTATGGTTTTCCCTGAACCATGCACTAACCATACATCAGCCATACATCCGGAGCCGGAGACGGGAGTTCTCGCCCTCTTATCCTCACCGTTTTTATCCCCGTCAGGAAACTGCCGGTGTGTTTGGACTGGATAACTTGCCGGTATTTTTTTCCCCGCTCCCCACATAGCTTCTTAGAATGAAGGAAAAATCCCCTCATATGGCTTGAACAGTAACTTGGGTTTTGCTGAGACCTTATTAAAGAGCAGTTGAAATAGTTATATACTTTTGTACATTAGACAATAAGTAGAAATTTGCTTGAAGGGGGGGAGTTGAGCGCAACCTCCGTTTTATCATCGTTAGCCGAACCGGAAAGTTATGAAAAAAGACACGGAAAAGTATGTAGTATCAAGACAGCGTGTTACTGATCATGGCGAGGTTTATACGCGCGAACGTGAGGTTAACTCTATGCTTGACTTGGTCCAACAGGAAACTGAAAGAATCGAGTCCCGCTTTCTAGAGCCAGCCTGTGGTACGGGAAACTTTCTAAAGGAGGTATTAGAGCGGAAATTGCGCGTTGTTGAAGCAAAGTATAAAAAAAGTCAACTGGAGTACGAACGGAATGCGATAGTGGCGGTGGGCTCCATATATGGGATTGAACTACTGGAGGATAATGTTCATAACTGCCGCAAAGTTTTATTTGACATTTTTGACCGGCATTATACTGCTCTTTTCAAGGACAAGTGTAAAGACAAATGCCGAAAGCCCGTCGAGTACATCCTGAGCCGCAATATCATTTGGGGCGATGCTTTGACTCTGAAAACGGCGGGAGATAATCCGCAGCCGATTGTGTTTTCTGAATGGTCGCCGGTCAACAGCAGTATGCTCAAGCGGCGTGATTTTACTTTTCAGGATTTATTGGAACACGAGGGACACAGCGAATTACCGTTGTTTTCCGATCTTGGCGAAAATGTCTTTATTCCGAAACCGGTAAAAGAATATCCTTTGGTGCATTTTCTGGAGTTGGCCGATGTTCACGAGTGATAATTACAATCCGGACATCATATCCTGCCTTGCTAATTTGAGCAGTGACGAGGTGTTCACGCCCCCGAATTTGGTAAATCAGATGCTGGATCTGCTGCCTGCGGATATCTGGAGAGACAAAGATGCCACTTTTCTTGACCCGGCATGCAAGACCGGGGGGTTCCTGCGTGAAATTGTCAAACGGCTGGATACGGGACTGAAAGAGCAAATACCTGATCACCAGACCCGACTCAATCATATTTTCACCAAGCAAGTATTTGGGGTTGGAATTACGGAACTGACTTCGCTGGTTTCTAGGCGATCGGTGTATTGCTCTAAGGCCGCCAACGGTAAATACTCCGTCTGTGAAAGGTTTGACAACCCGGAAGGTAACATCCGGTTTGAAAGGATCGCGCACACTTGGAATAATAGCCGCTGTACTTTCTGCGGAGCCAGTGAGACCAATTACGAGCGTGGGGAAGAACTCGAAACCCACGCCTATGAGTTCATCCATACGGAAAGACCAGAGGAGATATTCAGCATGAAGTTCGATGTCATTGTCGGCAATCCGCCGTACCAGTTGAGTGATGGAGGTTATGGACGTAGCGCATCACCAATCTACCATAAGTTTGTGCAACAGGCAAAAAAGCTTAACCCACGGTTTATAACTATGATAATCCCAGCTCGTTGGTTTTCAGGCGGGAAAGGATTAGACGACTTCAGAGAAGAAATGCTTAATGATAATAGGGTACGGGTCCTTGTTGATTACCCTGATTCGACAGAATGTTTTCCAGGAGTGGATCTGAGCGGAGGGGTTTGCTATTTCCTTTGGAAACGCGATTATCAAGGCGATTGTACAGTTAAATCTGTGATAGAAGGTAACACATCAGTAATGGAGAGGCCTTTGTTAGAAGAAGGGGGTAATACTTTTATCCGTTATAACGAAGCTGTTTCAATACTAAGAAAAATAGTAAAACACGGCGAAAAACCGTTTGATACGTTTGTAAGTGCAAGGAAACCTTTTGGTTTTTCCACGCAAGTTAATAACTTAAAAAGAAACGAGTTCCCAGAAAGTGTTAAGGTTTATTCTTATAATAAGACCGGTTATGTAAAACGTAGCCAAGTGCCACAGAATCACTCTTGGATCGACAAATACAAAGTCTATATATCAAAAGCTTATGGAGAACGAATAGCAACATCATACTGGGTTTTGGGAAAGCCGTTTTTAGGCGAACCAAGGACCTGTTGCTCAGAGACTTACCTTGTAATCGGTCCTAGTGCTTCAAAACGGAAAGCCAAAAATATTATGAGTTACATTCAATCTCGATTCTTTAGATTTCTAGTTTTACTTAACAAGCCATCTCAAGATGCGACCAAGAGAGTCTATGCTTTTGTGCCCATGCAAGATTTCAATGAAGCTTGGACTGACGAAAAACTCTACAAAAAATACGGGTTAGACGAAGACGAAATAGCCTTCATAGAATCAATGGTCCGCCCGATGGGGTCTACTGATGAGTAACGAATTATTTCCACAACGGCCGGAAACGAAACCGAGAATATACGCCTACGAAGATACGAATCCGCAATACGCGGGATTGCTTAAAGTCGGTTATACGACAATAGACGTGCAGACCCGCGTTGACCAGCAATACCCGACGAAAAGACCCGGCGAACCACCATATCGGATTGTTCTGAAAGAACCCGCCATGCGTAATGACGGGACGGCTTTTACTGATCGCGAGGTCCACCGGGTGTTATTAGAGTACGGCATCAAAAA
>PUNP01000012.1 GCA_003551785.1 Candidatus Brocadiaceae bacterium
AAACGGAGAAAAAAATGAAACGGATCAAACCTTATCTTAAGCAAAAGAGTACATGGGAAGGCATTGCCGCGCTGTTGGGCGCCGTAGGATTGACGATCTATCCCGATGCGGTCATTCAAATTGTAACAGGTGTCTTTATCATCATCGGGGGCATCGAAATGTGGAAAAAAGAAGCCGAAGATGAATGAGAATCGCGATCACATATGCTCCGGAAGAGGTCTACGATGTCCAGCAGGTTAAAGATATGATTGAATCCATATCGGCATGGCAAGACCCTGTGCATACGTTGGAACTATACGAGCAGGGCGAGATTAGCGATAATGATTCTTGATATGTTCGGACACAGTTGACCGGTCACGGTTGATAAGCTCCGCGATCTGCTCGTGCGTATATCCTGCCCGGTGTGCGCGGATGATATAATCCACCCTTGCACGGACGATAGGGGCTTTTCGTGATTTAGATTGTACACGTTCCAGCGATGCGTCATTATCTTCGCATGTTGCTATCAGTATATCCAGCAGCGACGCGCGATTCATCCCCTCAATCCTGTCTGCTGCATCATGGAGCATCCTGGCATTAGCTCCGCCTTTCCAGTCGTCCATGACAGGTTCTCTGTTATACAGTGCCTTGCAGAGTCTTACCGTGCCTTCGGTTCCGGTCATCTCATCACCAAGTTATAAATTCCCGTTATAGTTAACAAAATCCAGAACAGTGGCCAGAACAGGCATACTGTGAAGTTCATTACAACATGCCAGAACCGGGGCTGGAAAAGGATTGCGAAGGTTAGTATGAAGCCGATCAGGTAGATGGTCATGGCTCTAATAGTTCGGGGTTGTCGTGAATGTTTCCTATTATTTCTAATGGGTTGTCAAAATATTTGAGCAAATAAAACTCCATAGAATTGGCTGCGGCAAATTGAAAGCAGGCATATCTCTCTGAGTATATGACGGTATATTGGCCGTCAGGGCACCTCACAGCATCCCCCTCAAATATCCGGTTGCCGTTCTTGTCCTTTAGCCCGGTGTATTGGCCGATGGTTTCGGGGTTGACGTCTGGGCACCTGCCGCTTTCGGGATGTATGTATGTGCGCCCGTCTTCAAAAAGGTAACACCCCTCAACCCAATCACCGTTATCGGTTCGCTTCCCTCTGAAAATTATTTCTCTCATGGCCTCACCCTCATCATTCTTGCCTGATGCCAGCGGTTTGTTTCAATCGCGTGATCCCGCTGCCATCGCATATCATCCACCCTCGCATCGCATACGTCAACCAGGGCTTGTAAGGAGTCTGTACGGGATCGCAGGGAGTCTATAATAGCTATTTGAGTACGCAGGTTGTCTTGCATCGTCTGGTACTGCTCTTGCTCTATAAGGTAGTCCCTGTCCGCCAGCCATACAATGGCCAGCGCGGGGATAAGGATTGCGGGGATAAGGTATTTCATGTCAGTTGTATTTTTCGATTAGATCAGTTACTATGTTTATAATAGATTGGTTAGATTTTCAATTAAGTATACGCGCGGGGCTATAAGGACTTTGAGCATGTTTACAAAGTGGTTTACCGCATATGCGGTCAGTTGCGCTCGTTGCCTATTATCACCACGTATGATCCGCGTGGAAGGGTGGTGGCCTGTCCGTTTATGATGATCTCGCCCCCGGCCGGAAGGTCTACATTCAACACATCCCGCCATTCATGGTCGTAGCAATGGCGAAGTGACGGCTCCGGTGTAGTACATGCGAACATAGCCAGCAACCCCACGGCGATAAGCACCGCCCATACAATGCGCTTTATTTTTGTGTCTTTCATGCCTAAATATAACCATTCCATGCACTTACCCCCTTTTTAGTTTACGAATATTAGTTTTTCTATTTCCCATATACTTTGTAGCCTCCCGGAAAGCAAATTGTCCTACAATATCCCTTTGCTCTCCTTTAAACAGCCTACACAGCTCTTTTTCGAGCCACTTTTCCCTATTATCTGTAATTCGTCTATTCATGAGTATACCCTTTAGCCAACGTTCCGTCAGGATTTACACCTTCCCCGGCCCACATAAATTCCTCAAAGTATACAACGTTTTCACTGTCTTTGCGATTTGCCATTAGCTCATCCCGATATTTTATAGCATCTTTTTGATACGCAAATGCCGGTAGAAGGCGCTCCGTTTTCCCGTATTCTGACGCCTTCACGACATACCATAATTTGTGTGGTTTTGCTTTCATCATTCACCCCCCCTCCATCTTGCGCCGGACGGCTTGTTGTACTTGCAAAGGCAATTCAGTTAAAACTTCGTGTACAATCTTTCTAATTATTTCAGGGCGTAATCCGTTCTGTAGAATTTGGTCATTTACCGCCCCCCCCACCGCCTGTTTAATGATGGAGAGGGCTTTTATATCTGCATAGACCTCAATCATGTTCTTAATCGTCAATAACCTTGCAGGTTTTATATTAGACTGGATCAAGATGTTTTCGAGATCATGCCAAGCTTCTTCAGTCGTTTTTCGTTCTTCCGCTGTCATATCTCATTCTTCTTCGTTATTAGTATCCCCATCCTTTCTTTCTACAATTGCACCAATATAGTTCACTTCTGCAACTGTGAGTTCATTTTCTTCACAGGCATATTCATACGCTAATTTCGCCTCTACGTCGTCTTTAAACTCATCCTTCAATTTGAAGGTATTTTTAAAATCGCTCATATCTCATTCCTCCCTTTCTTTAATAGCATCCAGTTCTGACTCCGTAAACTCTGCACCCCACCCACTAAAATTTACATCCGCGTGTTCCCCAGTCAATTCGTAGAAGGCTTTTTCTACTGCCCTTCTCATGGGAGCATCACCGCCCGGCGGAACATTTACTCCGTTTACTGACCCAATCTTGCATGACCATGCGATTCTTTTGTTCGTTATATCTTTGCCCATCTCATTCCTCCATTAAATTAGTGTGCGGAGCGGATATTCCACTCCACAGCTATTATTTCAATTTGTTTTCATCCCGTTGCCGGTCGATCTGATCTATTGTCTTGACTAAGTGTGCTACTGA
>PUNP01000668.1 GCA_003551785.1 Candidatus Brocadiaceae bacterium
AAAAATACGGAATTCACATGGGAGGCAAGGGCCGGTTCTTTACCGGGAAATATGAAAAATACGCCTGGAATAAACTTTTCCATCCGAGTATCAGCGGGCATGAACGGGTGGGACTCTATAGCGAGGCTATCCAGGGAATGAATCAGAACCCCAATATTCCGCAACTTTTCCGCGATATTTTCAAGAATGCTTACCTGCCATACCGCGACCCCGAAACCCTGAAAAGCTTCCTCAATACCATAGGTGAGTTTGATTACGAACACAGCGAAAACCTGGGCGACGCCTTTGAATACCTGCTCTCGGTCATGGGGTCCCAGGGCGACGCCGGACAGTTCAGAACACCCCGCCATATCATCGACTTTATCGTCAGGGCCGTTGACCCGTCCAAGAATGAGACAATCCTTGATCCCGCCTGCGGCACGGCCGGATTCCTGATTTCGTCATACAAACATATTCTGGATAAAAACACCGAAGACGGCCGGATGACGTTAATGCCGGAAGAGCGCCGGCGGCTGACAGAAAACATAGCAGGATACGACATCTCTCCGGACATGGTCCGTTTGTCGCTGGCGAACATGTATCTGCACGATTTCCGCAGTCCGGCCATCCACGAGTATGACACGCTGACATCGGAAGAGAGGTGGGGCGAGGTTTATGACGTGATACTTGCCAATCCGCCGTTTATGAGCCCGAAAGGCGGGATACGGCCGCACAAAAGGTTCAGCGTCCAGTCGAAACGCTCCGAAGTGCTGTTTGTCGACTACATCGCCGAGCACCTGAACCCGAACGGACGCGCGGGCGTTATCGTTCCGGAGGGGATCATTTTCCAGTCCGGCAATGCCTACAAGAAGCTGCGCAAGATGCTGGTGAGCAGCTCGCTGTATGCGGTGGTGTCGCTCCCGGCGGGCGTTTTCAACCCCTACTCGGGAGTTAAGACTTCGATCCTGCTGATGGATAAAAACCTGGCGAAAAAGAGCGAGGACATCCTGTTTGTGAAGGTAAAGAACGACGGCTACGGCCTCGGCGCACAGAGGCGTGAAATACAGGAAAACGACCTGCCGGAAGCGCTGGCGATAATAAAAAAATACCAGGCGAGCGTAAGGGCCGGATCGAGAGCCGGGCTGACCGCCACGGAAGCAAACCTTGCAGCGGTTGTCGATAAGCAAAAAATCGCCGAGAGCAAGGACTATAACCTCAGCGGCGACAGGTATAAAGAAGCGATTGTTTACAGTGGGGAGTGGGATCTGGTGGAGTTGGGGGAGGTAGCACATGTTGGTGCTGGTAATTCTGCCCCACAAGGGGAAAAATATTTTAAAAATGGCAAATATCCTTTTTACAGAACATCCGATGTGGGTAATCTTCATGTCTCAACGAACTTAAATGATAGCGCTGATCATGTTAATGATTTTGCTGTGGACGAAAAGAGTTTACGTTTATATCCCCAGAACACCATATTATTTCCTAAAAGCGGTGCTTCAACATATCTTAACCATCGCGTAATGATAAGCCAAGAGGGATATGTTGCGAGTCACTTAGCAGCGATAATACCTGATAAGAAAAAAGTTTATCCATTATTTTTATTTCACATTTTGTGTGCCATTGATGCAAAAGAATTAACTGCCGACCAAGCATACCCTTCGCTCAAACTATCGAAAATACGACAGATAAAAATCCCCCTCCCCCCGCTTGAAGTCCAGGAGCGGATCGTCTCCGAGCTGGACGGATATCAGAGAGAAATAGAGGCATCTGAGGAACGTATCAAATCTTTCCAACAAAAAATCAAAAATCGCATAGCTAAAGTTTGGGGAGAGGAATAGTTAATGATTGAGGAACAAAAAGAAGATACTCAATGGACTCCGGAACTGGAACGGCGGTATCAATACGTGCAGAAAAAATACGAATATTCACGTGATGTCGGATTGACCGCTTTGAAGATTCTATTGGGGACCGCCATATCTTTAGCTGCCGTTCCAATCGTCTTTTATGAAAGGTTAACCATGATATTTCCCGCGCAGTCTATGGCCTGGATATATTTGTCCTGGGCTTTCATCCTATTTTCTCTCCTTTCAGGATTTCTCACCTACCTTCTCATCTTCGAAGGTTACTATTATCAGGCACATTTTGAAGAAGAAAGATGGCTTGGAGAGGATAAATCCATCATGAGTCGGTACGATAACAAGTCACAAACACATTTAAAACATGCACATTGGTCCGGCATCACTACGTTCGTTAGCTTAACGCTTGCTCTGCTGTGCATGATTATTCCGGTTGTTCTGAAAATTACGAGCGTGCTATTTTAATAATGAGTTCTGCGAAAGCAAAATATACTTCCATGTCCGAAAAACAGGAACCAGACCACACCGGCCATCGCCGCAGGATAAAGGAGAAATACAGTAATTCGGGACTGGACGGATGGCTGGATTATGAAGTGCTGGAAATGGCGCTCTCCTATGCCATCGCCCGAAAAGATACCAAGCCAATCGCCAAAGAGCTTATAAAACGCTTCGAAACCGTCACAGGCGTTCTGGATGCCGACAGGAAGGAACTGGAAGCCGTCAAGGGGATATCCGAACACACATCGCTTTTTCTGAAATTTCTCAGGGACGTATCAATTCTTTACCTCGAAGGCGGCCTGCATGAAAAAGACCTGCTTTCCAGTCCCGGAGCCGTATACGATTATCTCAGGGCCTCCATGAAAGGCTGTCCGGATGAAGAAATCAAAGTGCTGTTTCTCGACAGCGGTAACAGATTGCTGTCGGTGGAGATCCTGCAATCGGGAACCGTCAACAGAGCCGCCGTTTTCCCGAGGAAGATCGCCGAACGCGGACTTTACCACGGAAGCACGGGCGTTATTCTTTCACATAACCACCCGGCAGGGACGCTGAAACCTTCGAAAGATGATTGCAAGATTACAAAAGAAGTACGGGATGCGTTGAATACGGTTGATATCCGACTGATGGACCACGTCCTTGTGACAGAGAAAGGTTATTTTAGCTTCAGCGAAAAAGGGCTTCTGTAGAATAAATGGCAG
>PUNP01000264.1 GCA_003551785.1 Candidatus Brocadiaceae bacterium
ACGACGTCATGACCGCCGTTAGCCTGTTCGAAAAAGACCCCGACGGGCCTCATAGAGTGACACAAAACCCACGCAAAAGTGAATTCCTCGATCACCTTTTTGAGGTGATACAACCTTAATAAATTCAGGCTAGCTTGCATTTTACGGGTATTTTTGGAAATATTAGCGCTAATTAGAGTTTAAAATATAATTAAAACTTTAATTGGTAATTGTGCAAAAATGCAAGCTACCAGGAAAAAACTGCGCATGTCTTTAAAAAGATATCCTTATATAATGTTTTTATTTATTTTGTTTTGATGCGCAGTTTTTTCCCATAGCCTAAATTTTACTGGCAAACAAACACTAAATATTGTCATAAGATTAAAATTTTCAGTAATCTAATCCTATTAAAAGGACATATACCCGTAAAATTTAGGCTAAGCCATGTATGTCGTTTATGGACTCAATACTGAAAGCAAAGTCCCTGCCTTCGACGAATTCCCTTAAATCTTCCGGCAGATTCATCGAATAACGGTGAATAATTGCACAAAACTTAATGTTTTCTGCCCCCATCCCGCGCGCCAGCTCACAGGCCCGACCGTCTGAGACCAAATCGCCCACATAAATAAGCTCTGAGTCTGGATCTGCCCTGGCGATTTCAAAAAGCACATCGGCCTTGCCCTCATAAGGGTGGCTCACACGCTCAAACAAGTGGCTCAGCCCGTCACGGTCGAACCGACGCTTGATCTCCTCAGGATTTCTGTTATTGGTGATAATATAAAAATTGTCCCACCCTACTTCTTCTACTATCCGATCCACTGCCTCCTTTCCTCCGGGGACTAAACGCGGAGGTTCCAGGGCTTCTATCTTTTTTTCGAGCCTGTATCTGTATTCTTCCAGATCATCTTCCCTTATTCCCAGGTCCATACAAAGCCGGGACCAATCCTCGGTCTGAAAAATCCGCCGGTATTCACGCCGGGATATGGGCCCGTACCCCAGCTCCCGCCGGGTCTGCTGATCCAGCTCGAAAATGGCTCCCAGCGTATCATAAATCGTACCATCCAAATCAAAACCTATTTTCATAATCCCTCACCAAATCTTAATTGATTACAGTTCCGTTTTGTCTTTTGATTGCAATAAGTCATGATAAGCAAGGTAATAAACAGGATAAAGGTATTAGGGTGTTAGGGTGTTAAGCGCATACACCATACGCATTGTCAAGGACTTAAGCCTTGAAAATATGGCGCCTTACGGCGCAGTACAATGGATGTCCAATTATGAAAAAACAAATCCTTCGTGTCCCGAACGGGGCACTACATACCAGCCCAGGGTAAGACCCTGGGAAAACGGGCGCCCATCACCCCATCCTGAAAGGACGGCACATACCGTACGTTGCAGTCGTCACCTTAACTATACGTTGATATATTATTGAATCGCTGATCATTGTTTATGTTGCGCCCCTACAGGGCGCGGCTGTGTCCGTTGTCGTTTATCTATTATAATACCATTACATTTTTTTCTCAAAAAACACAAAAATAGAAGCGCCCCGGAATGTCCTGCTTTCCACTGCACTTGCAATTTCACCTAATGAAGTGTATTATAAATTCCCGATGCATAGGTTCTATCCACAGCTAAAAGCTGAAAATACAGTAACTTCGAAGCAGATTTGAGCAATATTCAAAACTCATAAGATATGTCTTCTTATAACAATTCAACCCGAAGCAGCAAAATAGTTGCCACGCTGGGGCCGGCTTCGGAAGACCCCGAGATGGTCGCCAGACTGCTTAGAGCCGGGGCCGACGTATTCCGTCTTAACTTCTCCCACGGCACCCACGCCTGGCACAGACAGTTAACCGAAACGGTCCGTAAGGCAGCCGCCGAACTGAACCGGCCCACAGCCCTCATGCAAGACCTACAGGGACCACGTTTGCGAACCGGACAGCTGGAAGTGGACGGCGGCATCAAGCTTGAGAAAGATTCATCGGTTAGCCTCATTTTCGGGGATTTCGAAGGCAACCAATCTCGTATACCCACCAGCTATCGGTATCTGGCTCAGGACGTAAGGCCCGGCGGCCGTATTCTGCTCAGTGATGGGTTGATAGAGCTGGAGATAGAAGATGTGAACGGGGATGAAGTGCGCTGCCGGGTCGTCTCCGGCGGTCTGCTGCGGGAAAATCAGGGGATTAACCTCCCAGGGGCAGAACTTCGCGAACCACCTCCCACAGGTAAAGACCTCCACGATCTCAAACTCGGCATCGAATGCGGAGTCGACTTCGTCGCGCTGAGTTTTGTCACCCGTGCAGAAGAGATAAATCGACTGCGCGAAGAGATTGAAGGACTTTCACCGCAAGCTCCACCGGCAATCATAGCCAAAATCGAACGTCCCCAGGCAGTGGGCAATATCGGCGAAATCCTGGATGCCTCTGACGCCATCATGGTAGCCCGTGGCGATCTTGGAATTGAGATGGCACCCGAACGGGTCCCCGGCGCCCAGAAACATCTCATCAGGGAAGCAAATACGAGGGCCAAACCCGTCATTACAGCCACACAGATGCTCGAATCGATGATTCAAAATCCGCGTCCCACGCGTGCCGAAACCAGTGATGTGGCCAATGCCATTCTGGATGGATCGGATGCAGTGATGTTGAGCGGTGAAACGGCCGTAGGAGGCTACCCCGCCGAAGCGGTTGAGATGATGGCAAAAATAGCAATCCGGGCCGAACCCCTCCAGCCCCCGGCTGCAAATCACCAATCTGGCGATCCGGCTGTCGAGTGGGATATTCATCACAGTGCTGCACTTGCAAGGGCTGCCTGCAGGATAGCTTGCGAAACCGAGGCCGCCGCCATTGCAGCCTTCACAATCACCGGTTCAACCGCCCGTTTCGTTTCACAGCAGCGCCCCCCCATTCCGGTTTACGCTTTTACTCCACGTGAGTCAACTTTCCGTCAACTCGCCCTTACCTGGGGCATAACCCCGGTAATTTTTCCGCTGCTTGAAAATACGGACGATATGATCTCAAAGGGAAAAGAAAAGCTACTGAAAGGTAAACTG
>PUNP01000060.1 GCA_003551785.1 Candidatus Brocadiaceae bacterium
CCTTTTTGCGGTAGAACGAACGCGACCTGTCTCAATGTCAATATCGATTAATCGAATTTGTGAATAATAAACGATCCACTCCTTTTTTATCAGGATGGAAGAACTATGAGCGAAATACACGAACATTTTGAAGAAGGTTTTGAAGAAGCTTTAGATGAACGTGAAGATGATGAGCGCCGTATAGGCGCCGAACTGAAATTCCCGTTGGTCAATCCTGACGGTTCCGCCGTTGATTATGAAACGATCAAGAGGCTCTGGGAGTATTTGTCGGAGCATGGTTGGAAACCGGAAAAAGACGCCGTCAGCGGAGAGGTTATCGGTGCGACCAAACCGGGCGAGCAGAATGATACGGTTGCCTCCTGCGAGACCGGCTATTGCAAGACCGAATTTTCCCTGGCGCATGTGCCGGACCTCCACCGTCTGCAGGAGGAGATAGACGACCTCGTGGAAGGGTTGGAAGGCTTTGCCGAACAGGAAAATGTGCATTTCCTCGGCTATGGCATTCAGCCGCTGACTCCACCCAGCGAGAAATTATTAATGAAAAAAAGCCGCACCAGTGTATGGGATAAGGTCTTTGCTTCCAATGAGCACATTCCGGAAGAACACGGCGATGATTTTCATCTGTTCACGATCAATTCCGCCAGCCATGTGCATATCAGTGTGGAGCGCGATGAGGCGATTCCGCTGGTCAACGTCTTGAATGGCTTTTGCGCTGCACAAGTAGCCCTCACCGCCCATTCCAATGTGTGGCGCGGCAGTATAGACCCCAATTATAAGTGTGTGGCTGAAAAATTCTGGGACTGGTGGATGCCGGAAGAGGGCAGGGTCGGAATTCCTGAAAAAACCTTTGATGGTTTGAAAGATTATATCGAAACAATTTCCGACTTCCAGCCGGTCTATGTTAAGCGGGATGGACAACCCATTGTACTGACCGAATACGATGGATTTGCTGAATATTATGAAGAAGATACGGCGGTGGGGAAAGACGCCGAAGGGCAGCCCGTTGAAGTGGAGCCGAAAAGAAAGGATATCGATCTCCATGGAACATGCTACTGGTATAATGCTCGACTCAGTCACTATTATACCGTTGAAAACAGACTTAATGACCAGCAGCCGCCCGGGGAACTCCATTCAATCGCCGCCCTGACCCTTGGCCTCACGGCCGTTTGGAAGGAAGCGCTCGACGTGAGTGAGCAATATGATTGGGGGCTGCTCAGGGACGCTCGGGAGGAGGCCTGCCGACGTGCCATCGAAGGGAACCTGGACGGGTTCAAGCTGGCGGATTTCGCCGCTGAAATGCTTGAAGTAGCCGATACAGGCCTGAAGAAGCGTGAACTCGGAGAAGAAAAGTTCCTGGACCCGCTCAAAAAAAGGTTGGAAGAACATAGGTGTCCCGCTGATGAAGTGGAAGAAATTTTCAACAAAAACGGGATTGCTGGAATAGTTGAAGAAAGATGTTTGCATAAAAATCATCATAACGATAATTAAGAGGTAGAAAAGATATGTCGAAAGATCATTTAAAACCCGGTCTGCCGGGCGGTATATATAAACCGCTCAGCGATTCGGATGCACGTCGGATAGCTGAATCGTCGTTTGAAGTACTGGAAAAGTCAGGTGTGGCCGTTTATTCGAAAAGCGCTTTGGATGCTTATAAAAAAGCCGGAGCAAGTGTTGATGAAGAAAACAACCTCGTCAAACTGCCGCGCGCTATGGTGGAAGACGCTATAGAGTCCAACCCCTCCTCAATCACTTTGCATGCCCGAAACAATGATTTTGATGCCGTCTTGGAGAAAAACAGGGTGCATTACGGGACAGGCGGCACGGCCATTTATGTTTTAGACCCCGATACGGGCGAACGACGTCAGTCGCACCTCGAAGACGTCGTTCTCAACGCCAGACTGGTGGAAGAACTTGAAAATGTGCATGTCTTCACCATTAATGTGTTTCCCAACGAAATACCGGCAAAGGATGAAATAGATGTCAACAGATTTTACCACTCACTCAACAACACCACTAAACACGTGATGGGCGGGATTTATTCGCTGGAAGGGTGCAAAAAGGTTGTGAACATGTGCGAGACCGTTGCCGGCGGCGCCGACGCCCTGCGTAAAGAACCGTTCGTTTCGTTCATAACCCTTATCATAAGCCCTTTTAAGGTGGATAAAGATTATGGGGAGATGACGTGCTTTTTCGCCGATAAGGGCCTTCCGGTGGTCGTGCCCACCGAGCCCATGTGCGGCACCACCTCGCCGGTGACCCTCGCTTCAAATGTGCTGACGCATACGGCGGAGACGTTGGCGGGAATCACCCTGGTACAATCTGTCAATAAGGGAGCGCCGGGTATCTGCGGCAGTGTGGGCTCGATCAGTGATCTGAGGTCGATGAGCAACCTGGCCGGTTCGATTGAACGCGGGATGATAAACTCCGCCGTCGCCCAGATGGCCCAGTATTTTGAAATACCGATCTATGCGACGGCCGGCACGTCCGACGCTAAAGAGGTCGATGTGCAGTGCACCTATGAAAGTGCTCTGTCCAGCCTCATAACGGCAATGTCAGGCGCGAATTACATACACGACATCGCCGGCCTTATGGAGTTTGACCTTACCGTCTCCTACGAGAAACTTGTTATTGATAACGAGATACTCGGGATGTGTCAGCGGATTCTGCGCGGTATTGAAGTTGAAGATGATACCCTGGGAGTGGATTTGCTGCTGAAAAAAGGTCCGGGGAAAGATTATCTGGCGGAGCCGCACACGGTGAAACATATGCGCGATGAATTCTTTACCCCCAAACTGTCCAACCGTCAAAAACGCGAGGCCTACCGCGCCGACGATACGGCGATGGCCCGAGCTAAAAATATAATCAAGCGGGTCCGGGAAACAGACCCTCAACCCTGTCTGTCCGCCGACATGCAGAAAAACTTAAAATCAAAATACAGTGAGATAAGAGAAGTATGAAGTGAAATACCAGAAATCTGTGGATGAAATATTATCTCGCAAAGTAAATGTTTTTGGAGGAAAAAAATGGCCG
>PUNP01000860.1 GCA_003551785.1 Candidatus Brocadiaceae bacterium
AGGCGGGCGGAAGAACTCGAGCAGTTTTTGGCCGTCACGCGCGCCGAGCTTTACGAGTATTATGCCGGCACGGATCTGGAGGTGCGTTTTGATGAAGATACAGCGGCGTACAGCATCTTCCGGAACGCTTTTAAGCGCTTGTATGACGAACGCATTGAAGCTCTTCGGAAGAGGTTTCACAACAGCGTTCCCGGAGTGTCATCCGGATTTTTGGAACCGAGGAGCGTTCCGGAATACATTGATCCGGAGGATGCGCTTGAGATTGAGAAAGAATATCAGGTTAAAAAAGCGATACTGAATGTAATTATACGGCTAAACCAGGATTTTACGCGGGTGCCGGTTGCCAACCGCTTTTCCCTGGACTCCCCGGGAATCAGGGAGGACGTTGTCTTGTTAAGAGAGATCCATAAAGAAGAGGATCTTTTTTATATCTGGCCCTTCCTATTTGATTTCACCATGCAGCTTGACTACCTGCCGGATCTTCTCGGCGCTTTTGCGCGGAGCCCTTATCGCATAGAGGTTTTTTCTCTGGATGAGATCGGAAGAAGGCTGGCTTCCGGGCTGACGTTAAGAGAGATAGATGTTCGAAGTATGGTTAATTTCGTCGAAGAAAGAGTGGATGCCGGCGAGTTTCGCGATGCGAAGAAAGTGTTAATCCTTGTAAAGTCCGTCGGCCGGCTTTCAGGCGGCGATCTAAGAGCCATTGAGGCCGCTGAGGACAGGGTTGACGAGGCGCTTGGCGAGGATCTGGAAGATGTCCGGGAGCAAATTGCGGCGGAGCTGGAAGACATGGGGGAGCAAAGCATGCTGGAGAGGGTGTCGGAATGGACTGATGAGGTGGATTTGCCCGATGAAATGGTCGGGGTGCGGATTCGGGGCTATTTGCCGGAGTATAGGCGACCTTACGAAAGAGAGCTTCTTTCGGTACTCGACGATGCCGACACGGCCGTGGAAGAACGCAGTTTTGAAAGAGCGGAGGCGCTCTTGAATGAAGTAAGAGGTAAGGAGCTTTATAAAGTGTCGGCCCGCCTGCAGGAGAAAGCAGCGGAAATTTCGGAGACTATGGAAGAACTTCGCAGTGATGCGGAAGACGCAACGCAGTAGCTTGCATGGTGGTCTTTTACGTAAGTCATCAATGAACCGTAAATCCTCAGCAAACCCCGTATAGTCGTTGAAAGAAGAAGAATCACAGATGAATGCTTATAACATTGGCCGACCTGGGTCACTGAATATAAGTGAATGCTCAAGTTGGAAAAAACTCGCGAATTGGGTGAAATGTCATTATGGTGGCGAAGCTGAAAGGTCTCTTGTTGCGTTATGTCGATAAAATTATCTGCGGCGCCGTCGCGTTGTTTTTTATCGGCACGCTGGTGCATGTTATTCTTCTTAATATGGCCGGTGATATGGATCGCATGCTTGCCGAGATGGCAAGCCATAAGGAAACTGCTCGTAGAGGGCTTGCAGACGTTGAGGATATCGAGATCGAAGTGGATGAATCAGCATATCGGGAAAAGTGGGCCAGGTGGGCTTCTATACCTGAGATGGATATAAAGCTCCAGGACGTGTTCTGGCCCGTTATCCCGCAGGATTATCCGGAGCAGGTTGTAGGTACGGATAGAGAGCATTATTTGGACTTCGAAGCCCCGCTCGATCCCGGATCGATAAGCGTTTCAGTGATCGAGGGCGACGATGTATTGTCGGAATATGAAAATGGTGAGGTTTTCCGGCATCCCGCAGACGGGGATTTCTCCAAAGTGTTGATACGTTTAGGTTCCGGCGAGGGGAAGGTGCGTATAACTGCAACCGCCGGTGGAAGACCGCATATCAAGGAACTGACCACAGATAGTTCTATCCGCAGGCAGCCGGCCCCGCCCCTTGCGCTTGATTTTGACGACGATTTTGGTCAGGGGCGCCATGTAGTTAAGCTCTATTTTGAGTCTGATCCCGGGAACAAAGAGGGCGTTATCGTAAAAGAATACAGAATTTACCGGAAGCGGGCGCGGGACCTGTTGGCTGAATACGAGCGGATAGACACCGTCGCGGTAGATACCGCCGAGTTGGGTGAAGATGGTCGGGAGAAGTTCGAAGAAGAGGACTTTTCTTTAACGGAGGTGGAGTACGACACAGATTCAGAACTGCTCGAAGATGGAACTGTTCGCTATACGTGGCATGATGGTAATGTTGATCCCGACGAAATATTTCTTTATAAGATCACTGCGGTCGGATGGCAGTCGCGACCGGAGGAGAGTGAATATTCAGAGATGCTGAGGGTAAAAACACCGCAGATTGTGGATTTTTTCTTCGACAGGCGAGTTGGCAGAGACGACGAGTTGAGTTTCGGGGTGGCTTTGGAAATTGACGGAGAGTTTGACCGCACAAATATAACTCACTTTGTGGGCGATATGATCGGCAGGCCTGTATATGAACAACGACGTCTTGCTTTTTTTGACACTGAGAGCATTCTTCTGGATTTTCAACGTGAGGCTCTGCGCAGACGACCTACATATGCAATGGGCAGAGTCGTATATATTGACAAGTGGGGCGACATAGCGGCTCGGTGGAGGGGGCATTGGGGAACAGGAAAGGATGGGAGGTCCGATCCGTGGTGATCTTTGACTTTAATATTCTTTTTTGCGATAATGCTGTCGCTGCCAATTCCTCAGTTAACCACCTGTCTGCAGACAGGCCGCCATGTTGTTTGCTGGTAGCAGGTTCACCTAATATGCGCTTAATATAGCCAATCTAACATATTTTTGTCGATTTGTAATTTTCTCTCCGTATGCACAGTACTGCGCCGAAGGCGCCCCACTTTCAGAGCGAAGTCTCTGAAAACGCGCAGGCGCTTGTGGGTAAACACGTTTTTAAAAAGTCTGCCGAGGTAACATAATGAAACATTCAAGTCGCCGCGTTTGCAGGTATGTTTTCGGGGTTTTGCCGGCTTTGTTGTTGTCTTTCGCCCTGGCGTACTTTGTCACGACCGAAGGTCGGGAGGTTTTTTCCCCCGCGGGTCTGACCGCGTATGG
>PUNP01000251.1 GCA_003551785.1 Candidatus Brocadiaceae bacterium
ACCGTACAATTACTTGAACTTTATACCTTGATATCGTAACATGAAACTCGCTTGGAATATTGCTGGAGGGGGGTCAAAAAAACCCGGAAAAGGGGGTCAATTTATACCCGGAATCTACAATGATAAAACTGCAGAAAACTCAATCAGGATACATACTGCCGATTCATGTCTCTGCCGGTGCGGGTTTGGATGCGATTCGTGGAGAACATGACGGGAAAGTGAAAATAGCGGTGACGGCACCACCACAGGACGGCAAGGCGAATAGGGCTATATGTGACCTGATTGCAGACAAACTCGATATTGGCAGCCGGAATGTCAGGATAGTTTCCGGCCGGAAATCACGTGAGAAGAAAGTCTTGATTGAGAATGTGTCGAGGGAAAAACTTGAAGCACTGCTGTAATATACCGTTGTCAATCCCGGTCAGATGGTAAAGGAACGCATAAAAGGAGTGCCGGTATGTTGAAAAAGAGTGTTATCTGGATGGCGGTTGCCGCGCTCATCCTGCTTCCGGGCGGTCTGATCATAAGACGCATTTTCATATCCGAAGAAACCCGGATACGGAACATGGTGGAGGAAACTGCTTCGGTGCTCAGTAAAGAAGCCGGGGAAAACACGCCTTTAGGGCTGGGGATAAGACGGATGATCCAGAATCATTTTGATGACTCATGCTCAATAATTATTCCCGCAATTTCTCTCTCCGGAACCTATTCGCAGGATGAGCTTGCAAATTACGCAGTTCGCGGCAGGTCTTTCTACCACGAGCTGGACATTTCTATTCATGACTTTGGAGTGGAATTTACCGGCAAACGGCGCGCCGAGATCCGTTTTACGGCCGTACTCGATGGCACCAGGGAAGGCGGTGGACGATTAAGGCAAGTTCATGAGTTAAAGTCCGGGCTCGTTCAACGGGAAGGGCAGTGGCTTTACACGCATGTCGAAGAAGTGGAAGTGCTGCAAAGGTAAGTCCGTCTTCCCCTGGATTACCGGACCAGTGTCAATAGGCGTACACCGTTACGAGTTAGATCGGCGTACACTTCTGCTAGTTGAGAAAAGACTTAGAGATCAAACCCTTTCAGCAAGCTCCATCACATCCGAATGCTCACCCAGTATTTCCCGGCTCTCTCGATCACAACTGAAGACAATGATTTGAAATTCTGATGCTATCTCACGGATCAGCTGCGAAGCAAGTTTTTTTCGCTCTGAGTCAAAATTGATCAAAGGCTCGTCCATGATAATAAAGTCGTTGCCCGGTGTGAACACCTCGCCAGCTATGGCCAGCCGAAGTGAAAATGCCGCCCCGTCTTTTGTTCCGGTCGAAAGGACATCAAATGGGATTTCCGTTGATATATCTGTTTTCTTAAACCCTCCAGGCGTGAGACCATCCATATCATCTGCTTTACCATACCTGCCGTTTGTCAGCGTTTCAAGATAGTTCAAATATCTCTGCTCAAGCCCCTTAAATGTGCCTTTATCCATTTGTGAACGGACTTTTTCATATGCATCCTGCACTTCCAATAAGGCCATAGCACGCTTTTTCTCCGATTCAAATCTCTGATGTGCTTCTTGCAGTTTGTCCTTTATATCTTCCAGCGGTTCGCCTTCCAGTTTGAGTTCGACTTCCCTGGCTTTTGTTTTCAGATTGGATATTTCGTCATTCAACACATTGTTTTCTTTGCCCAGCGTATCCATTTCGTTGCGAATTTCATCCGGATTATCGAACTCATATTCATCCGGATTAAAACCATCAGGGACATTTTTGGCAAGCTCATTAAGCCGTCCTTGAAGTCTTGTAGCTTCCTTCATTGCACCAGTAAAATCCCCGTATCTCTTTTTCCATTCTTCGAATCTGTCTTTCATGCCTTGAGCTTTATTTTTATAGTCTGCCCGTTCTTGAATCGCCTTATTCATCTCCTCCTGGATATCATCTTCCGAAGGCAGTGCATTAGACGGTTGGCCTACAAATGGATTATCAGAATCCTGTATCTCCTTGACCTTTTCCTCCAACTCCGCCAGATTATCAAAACCTTTTGCCTGCAAACGGTTTTTTATGTCCCGTTCCAGTCCATTCTTGTTCGTTTGATATTCTCCCCGAGATTTCAGTGTCTTTTTCGCATCACCTATGCTTTCGATACCTAACTCATCCAGTTTCGCTTTTATTTCGGCCTGTTTTTCTACTCGTTCTTTTTCAAGCTGTCCAATGTCTTCATTGCCTGACCTGACCTCTATACTGATAACATCCGGCACATCAATATTCAGTTTCGCCCTGGCCTCAAATTCTTTCTCACCGGTCAATTTCAGTTCTTCCCCATCCACACCCCGTTTTGCCACAACTTCATAACCAGACTCGGCCTTGACTTTTGCAATAAGCCGTTGAGCACTGATTTTGGCCTCTATTTCTTGGATTTGGCCGGATAATTCATCAAGATGTTCTATATCTGTTTCTTCAACAGAAGGTAATTCTTTGAGTTTATTTTCAACCCCCTTTATTTGTTCCTGCAGCCCATTCAGTTCTGAATATTCTTTATTGAGTTCATTATATTTGCGGGCATCTTTAATTTGCGTGTTTTTCTCTTGAATCTTGTCGATTTGTTTTTGCTGTTTCTCCAGTTCTTTATCATAGTCTTGCGATACTTTTTCATGCTCATCCCATTTCTTGACCACCTGCGTGACCTTAACATGTTCTTCTTTGACGTGGTTGTATTCTTCGTAGCGACGCCAGTTCTTCTCCAATTTGCGTAGTTCTTCAATCTCTGTCCGGTTCTCACCGGTTTTGCCAGTCTTTTCGGTAATGTCTTCTGTCACTGAAGAGAGCCGTTCAGATAGCGATTCCGTTTCATCTTTTTGTTTTTCAAAATCCAACCTGTCCCAATAGGCTGTTGCAATAGTACCAACGTTGCGTCCGGGTCGTTTTGATGTTGCTGGGGTGTTATTTTCAATCTTCCATGAACCGGTTTTTTCATTAATACGGGCCTTGAGTTTTTGTAAGAATTTTTCCAGCGAGACGCCTTCGCTCTCAAA
>PUNP01000847.1 GCA_003551785.1 Candidatus Brocadiaceae bacterium
AACTTAAAGAACTGGCCCTTTACTGCAAAGACCATGAGGCTGATATTGTTATATGTGACGATGATTTGAAACCCGCCCAAGTTAAGAACCTTGAAGAAAAACTTGAGATAAAGGTCTGTGACAGAAGCGAACTGATCCTGGATTTCTTTGCCCAGCATGCCAGTACGCTCCAGGCAAAACTGCAAGTTGAATTAGCCCAGTTAGAATATGCTTTCCCAAGGCTGAAAAGAATGTGGACACACCTCGACCGGATGGCCGGGGGGACTATTGCCGGTGGTATCGGAGTAAGAGGCCCGGGGGAAAAACAATTAGAGGTGGATAGAAGATTGGTTCAAAAACGTATTTCCGATCTAAAATCCGAATTAGAGAAGGTCGAGCAACGACACCACCGTACCGCCGAGTCACGAAACCACCGTTTTAATACTGTCGCTTTAGTCGGGTATACTAATGCCGGCAAATCCACTCTCATGAACCGGCTGACTGATGCCGGAGTAGCGGTCAAAGACCATCTTTTTGAAACACTCGACACGCGAACACGCAGCTGGCAATTGCCTGACGGGCGTGAGGTCATGCTGAGCGATACCGTAGGATTCATACGTAAGCTCCCCCACCACCTGGTCGCCTCCTTCCATGCGACCCTGGAAGAAGCTCGTGAAGCCGACCTGCTGCTCCACGTCTGCGACGCGTCTTCCGAAAATCCACGCTCACAGATAAACTCGGTGAAAAATGTTTTGAATCAACTCGGTTGCAAGGATAAACCTGTATGCCTGGTGCTGAATAAAATTGATCAGATGCAGAACCGGGCCCTTTTGCCGCTGTTGCGAAAACAGGAAGAATCCACTGTCGCAATTAGTGCAAAATCCGGTGAGAATATTGATAATTTAACTGAAGTTATAGAAAGTTTTCTCGATCAAAAACAGATCGAACTTACAGTCGAAACCAATGTAGGAAACGGGAAATTGTTTTCTCTGCTCTATGAAAGAGGAGCGGTTCTGGGGCGTTCATATAAGGATGGGAAAGCCCAATTCAGAGTAAAAGTGCCTCCGGATATTACCGGTGTGATAGAATCAATGGGCGGCAAAACGACGGCTGTATAGGCGCTTAGATTCCGTACATCGACACAAAATTGTCGATGTACGAGAAAATTAACGAAAACGACATATATCCAATGTCCAAGGAACGGAAATCTCAAATTCAAAATGACAAGTTCCAAATAAATTGCAATGCTCAAAATCATAAATCAAAGGCTGTTAGCGTGACTGTCCTGACCGCAGTACCGGACCGGCAGTCATTTCTTCCACGAGGGCAAGCCTCGTGGGGAATCATTTAATGGGGCCAATTCGTTTCTGGTGGTCAGTCGTTAGAACCACGGGGACAAGCCCCGTGGTGGTTTGATCATTTCGTTGAGATCCCCCCCCACGGGCCTTGTGCCCGTGGCTTGCATGACTGACTACCAGAAAAACACAACGTCAACAACAGGAGACTCCACGGGGCTTGTCCCCGTGGTGATCATGACTGGCCTAAAATCAAAAGATAATTGAAGGAGATTTGAAGACGCAGAAAGTTTCCATCGCCATTCTATCCGCCAAGTTGAAGGAGCGCAAAAAAATATCCAATTAGTGCATAACCACTTCCACTTCACCAATGCCGTCGCGATAAAAATTGAAGCGAACATTCGGATGGTCAGCCAGTAAAGACATAGGCACCGCTGCGTCGGCGATTTTTTTACCGATCATGAGAGTGGTAAGTCGCATCCCGAACGGATTATCATGCATACCCGCCTGCCAGATACTGACCGTTTCCGATTTCCACGTCTCGACAGGTCCTACGGTCGCTGCTTTTGTCGGAACCATCGCGATATTTCCACCACCTGATGTACGTGCGTTCTGCATTATTGTCATTGGATGTAAATCGACTATTCTGGTCTTAAGTTTTCGATATTCTTCGGGAGAGGGCGGCTCATCGGCGTATTGACCTTTACGTGGCAGCGGGTCGTTAAAAGCCCAGTGCTTGACATCACCCTGTCCTCCCTGCATGAGCACACAGCGGATATCATCGAAGCTTTTGCTGAATGCGTCAAGATCACCCGTAGGGAAGTGCATATTTTCTTCCGGCATAGAGAGTTCGGGACGTATCTTCCCAAAACACAATTCCATATCAGCCTTTGCAAAAGACATCGGGTGGTCCATACCTACAGGCTTCCCCTCCTCAAGCCACTCATCCATACCCCAAAAATGGGCATCCTTCAGGTTAAGTTCGAGGGAATTAACCAGCCGGGCGACAAGCGGCAATTGCTCGGTCGGTCCGATAGGGCCGCAGATACCGGCAGGGTTATCCGCAGTAGACTGCCGCCATGCATCGATATATTCCAGGGCTTCAGCCATATAGAATTCTTCCAGCGTATCGTAGAATTTGACCTCGAACCCGGGGCGCGAGAGATTCAGCATATCGTCAGGACTCAAATTCGCCGCGTCTTCTAAAAGGTCGTCGGGCAAAGTCGTAAAATCCCACCATTCCGGCGCAACTAAACTCACTTTCCTAACCATAAAAAGTCTCCTAAGCATTAAAAGTTAAAGATTCGACTAAAATATCTTCTAAAGGTGAACATTCTTTGCGGCACAACCCCAGATGCAGATGCTTGCGCCAACCTTCGGCATAATAAAATTGGCCCGACATCTTCCCCACTTCCGCACTCATTTCTTTCATGTTCTCCAGGTAAGCGTTAAGCCCCTGGCTGACATCAAGCCATTCTTTTTGCGAGCGATGCATTTCAAGCATCCGTTCCTTCTTCTCAATAACATCGGTTATATCGATGTAAAACTGCGGATGCACCCGATTGCCCATGCCGTCGTTGAGCCCATAAGGGAGTGCGTGGTAAAGTGTTATCTCATTATCTGTTATATTTTCCTGCGGGATAGTATCAAAATTTTTCATCCCTCTTGCAAATGCACCGGTAACGGCAAGCCTCGATGCGTTCTGGTGGTCTTCCATATAATCATCAGGGGAAGGTGCCAGTAT
>PUNP01000153.1 GCA_003551785.1 Candidatus Brocadiaceae bacterium
GCCATACCGTGTCCGGACTGGATATCGGGGATACAAGATATTTCTGGATCAGGGTCAGGAATAAATTCGGCGGACATTCAGACTGGTATCCTGAAGCCCACAATGCCGGGGTGCTTGGCGCAGTCAGCACAGATCCGACAATGTATCTTGATATTTTGACCGGCGAGATTGACGAAACAATCCTCTCGGCCAGTCTGGCAGGCCGCATTGATCTTATTGATACTTCGTTTCTCTGGGACGGCGTACATGAGGAAGGAGTGGAGGGCGGCCTTGATGGATCGTTTTCCAGCCTGTACGGGATGCAGCAGATATTTCGGACAGACCTCAATTCCCTCGAAGCCACAACCAACGAAAACCTGTCCCTTATTCATTCGCTTGAGTCTGAAATCGCAGGGCTGATAACTGTTGACTGGGAGGATAAAGCCTGGACCGAGGGCCAGTTTGTTCGACACGCTGGCAGCGTCTGGATATGTCAGCAGACCCACAATTCCCCAAGTCCCGAACCCGGAACCAACGAGGCTTACTGGGTAGAGACTGAATCCATCGGCTCAATTTTGACCAGTCTTGATATTCGGGTTGATGATCTTGAGGGGCAAATAACAACCAAAGTTTCTCAGGTTGATTACGATGGTCTTGAGGATACGGTCAATATCCACACAACGCAGATTGACCAGAACGCTACAGCGATCAATTTAAAAGCTGACAGCACGGAAGTAGACCAGATATTTGATCTATTTATACCTGCCTTTGACCCTGACAGTACATACGCAAAGGGTGTTTTTGTCAGGTATGAAAATGTTGCCTACGAGTGTATCCAGGAAATTGATTTCACCCCTGCCCCTATCCCATCAACAAGTCCTGAATACTGGGAAGTAATTGAATCATTAGGGGCGGAAGTCACAACGTCTCTGTCACAGGTATCGGTAAACGCAGATAATATAGAACTTGTGTCTCAGACTATCACCGGACCCCTGACATACGATGATGTTTATGATGAGGTGTTTGTTGAGTGGGCTGGGGATGTTGAGGATATAGATGTTAGGGTTACATCGGCAAAATTTGAACTTGATTCTCAGGACGCCAGGATAACCTTGGCTGTTTCGGACATAGACACACTAAATAACCGCATGGCTAACGCCGAATCCACAATAATTGCGGTTACTGATGAGCTTGGAGCGGAGGCCAGCAGAATAGATTCTCTGTTTGTTGCAGTGGATAGCAATCAAGATGGGCTATTCGATGCGGTAGCGTCCATCGAAGAGGCTTCCACAGCCATCTCAACCCTGGACGGACAGGTTAAAGCGGAAAAAACACTATGGCTCAATGCCAACGGGCATGTGACAGGGTACAGAAACGCAATTACCGGTGAAGGCGAAAGCATATTTGATATTGTCACAAACAGATTCCGCATAATTAACCAAGATGATGAGGAGGATATAAAAGTACCGTTTATTGTCGGAACCGTGAACGAGGTTTCTACTGTTGGTGTTAACGGGAACCTGATTGTTGACGATACTATTCTTGCGGCATCTATAGCAGCGGATCAGATTAATGGTACACATATATCGGCAGCATCTACGATAACTATAGGGGAGACATCTTCCTCAGACTATATTGTCCTTGATGGGATACAAGGCACGTTAAATACTTATAAATATATTGATGGGGAGCATAGGCTATATAAATACTTAACAAGGCGAGAGAGTGGGGTTATAAATAGCGGGCAAGAGACTGTTATCCCAGGTTACTTTGAATCTAAACCTGACATACAAGTTTCATTAAATTCCCTTCAAAGTTATAATCCAGATTATTCTACTGTAGGGCAATTTTGGGCATCTAGGGTAGAAAATGAACATGAAGTTTCTCCAGGAAAATGGGCCTTTACAGGTATAGCCGAATTAACCCTCCCTGCTGGAACAGGGACAATGCCCGTTAATCTATTTTATGATTCTGGAGGTGGAGCGAAGACATGGCTTTCTCCAATCATAGAAACACCTGGCAATACATCTTTCTCACAACAATATTTAAGAATGTACGGAGGAGAATGGGTCAGTCCGCACTTGCATTGGGATTGCCCAAATCCTTATTACACTTGTGAGTTTTATAAGTATAAAGTTGAATACCGCTTGCACTATAAGACTAGTGGCGGAAGCTGGCAGTCAACGGGTTGGTATTCTCATAATATACACCAAGACCCTAACACTAATTTGACTTCTGTAAATTTCTCTGTTTCTTTCCCAAGCTCAGAAAAGTGGGAGCTACAGCTAGAAATGAAATCTAGTAGAAGAGGAGGGGTCTTTACTCACGGGGATCATTTCCATCCCGATACGGCTTTTAGATGGGATTATTATCATTATAATTCCGCACAATCCACAACAATAGAAGATGGAGTGTTAAACTGGATAGCAATAGGAGAATAACATGCAATTAACAAACGAACAGCTTTTACAGCTTCTGGGCGCAAAAGAGGTCCAAATTTACAACTTGCAGCTAAAACTTGCAGCAGCACAAGCAGAAATAGCAAAACTCAAGGAGGATAAAAATAATGACAGTCACCTGGCCGATTAAAAAAGACGGTAGTACAGATCCAAGCTCTCCCACCGCATGGGACGTGACTACCAGATCAGGCAAGGGGTTGAAGATCAATGCTACTGAGCATGACAATTCCATGATTGCCCTCAGGGAGGCGGTCAACGAGCTGAACGACAGAGGTGATGCTCTTGAGACAACGACCCACACCCAGAACACAGATACAATCCTGGACGAAGGTGGGACGAATGAGGTCAGTGCCTCTGAAATTACAACTCATATTGATAATACAACAACAGCTCACGGGATAGACGATAAGGTAGATAAAGTCACCGGCTCATCCCTTGTAGCTGACACAGAGATTGCTAAAATACACACTCAGAACACAGATACAATCCTGGACGAGGGCGGGGAGAATGAGGTCAGTGCTGAAGAGATTGTTACACTTAAAGATGACGTTGAAAGGTTACTATCAAATCTTGA
>PUNP01000506.1 GCA_003551785.1 Candidatus Brocadiaceae bacterium
ATATATTTCAGCTTGAAAGATTTGATGATAATGCCTGCGACAGCAACAAGCCAGACCAATATAACAAACCGCAGCCGCGACTGACGAAGAGCCTCACCAAGCGCAGCAGTATCTATCTGCCGGAGAACCAACACAAGCGTAATAACGCTTATAAAGACTCGTACCGCAAATTTAATAAGTTTATTATTGTGAAAGTTTTCTAAGTGCTTCAAGATGCATTCTTATCAATTTACTCGAAGTCGTTTTGGTATAAGGTAGAAATACCACCTTTACACCCCTCTTGGAAAACTCCTTTTCTAAATTGTTCCATTTCTCGGTTCCTTTCCAATCGCTTCCCTTAAAAATCATATCAAATTTGAATCTTTCCAAATCTCTCAATTCATTAATTTCATTCTGACTGACCACTTGATCAACACATCTTATGTTTTTCACTATTTCCTTTCTTTCACAGAAAGGTATTATAGGTCCCTTGCCCTTTATTTTCTCAGTGAGATCATCCGTGGTTACCCCGACAATCAATCTGTCACATTTGTTTTTTGAATTTTTGAGAATGTTTAAGTGACCTATATGAAACAAGTCAAAAACACCGGTAGTATATCCTATGATTTCTTTTTTAATCTTCATTGCTTTTCATCAATTCCTTGAACAATCTTTCCGAGGAGTTATTGTCTTTATATTTATGAAATTTATCTGTAAAATCTTTGTATCTCTGTTGATACTCTTTGGCAAAAAACCATTGATTGGCAACAATGTAATTACACAATTCATTCTCATTTTCTATAAACGGGCCGGGAGCGGTTGAAAAAAAGTCATAGTAAAAACTGCGACAATGGGATATATACCAATTTTTATCATAGATATAAAATATCAACGGCCTGCTCAATAAAACAAAATCAGTGGCAACCGAAGAATAATCTGTAATCAAAATGTCCGTAGAAGGCAGTATATCCTGTATGTCAGGCGCTTTATACGTAATATCCTTAATATGAGAATATTTTTTATCTAAAAAAGGCCTCGTATCATACGGATGCCTTTTTATTAAAAATTTTATACTATTATCCTTAAAAATACGGTTAGATTCTTCTAGAAAACCGACGCTGAACGGATTTGGCGCTCGCTTGGACTCCCTGAAAGTAGGAGCGTATAAAACTTTCCTACAGCGTTTTTCCTTTTTTGTTCGTGCCTTCTGCAAAAGATAATCGTTCCGGGGAAAACCTAATATTTTGACATTTTTATTCCTGAAGCTTTCTACTTTTCGTTGTTTATCCGCCTCACTGCTTGCCAAAATCAGAGCGTATTTCCTGTATCTTCGTTTTTGTATGTAATATACAATCTTTGCTCGAGGCGAAAATTTTCCTCTTCTATATTTATCACCTTGTAAGCCGATTTTTTTTACTCCCGCTCCGTGCCAGGTCATAATATTCCTGAACCGTCCCAAATACCAAAATAAGCTGTCGTAAAGCACGCCGTCACGAGTGGTATCACAAACTATAAACTCTGCTCGCAGAACAAGAAAAAAATGCTTGAAAGAATAAATGTAACTCACAGGCATATTTTGTGCCCTCAAGCGATTATAGGTTCGCCTGCTTTTTGTTACCCAAAACGGGTTGAGTTTCTCCTCTCTTATCAGATACAAATAAAAATACTTGGGATTATCTTTAAATTTTATCCCTCTTTCTGATGTAAGTAAGATTAACCCTTTTTCCTTAGGAACAATCCAGGATAACAATATAAGTGGCACAGAAATAATATTTGAAAATAAAAAATCCAGTAGCTCTTTCATAAAACTAAAACTCCGAGGTGGCTTCCAAGCCGCGGTTTCTACCTTAAAGGTAATATATAGCCACTTTAAACAATATTGCTAATTATACAAGTTTATATGAATGTCCACAGTTTTCTTTTAAAGATTACTTTCCGGTACAATACTTTTGTAAATTCCGATAAATTGTTCGGTTGCCTTTGCCCATGTCATCTCAAGAGCTTTGTTTCTGGAATTCCGGCAATATTGCGGAAAATCGGATTTCTCGGTGAGAGACTTTATCGCCTGTGTAAATTCACGGGCATCGGCCCGAGTGACAATAACTCCGTTAGAAGAATCTATAAGCTCTTCTACACCCTCACAAAGAGTCGTTACAATAGGCAGGCCGCTGGCCATCGCCTCCAGCATAACATTGCTCATACCTTCCTGCATTGTCGCGCTAACAAATATATCGTGACTGCGATAGATATCCGGCATTTGAGAAGGCTCCACCCATCCGAGTATCTTAATATAATCGCCAAGACCTTTTTCTGCTAGCAAGTCACTCAACTGCATACAGCAAGAACCCTCACCGACAATACTTAGCCTGCAATCAATCCCTTTGTCCCTCAGAATCGCCACCGCCTCAATCAAAAGCTCCACCCTTTTTGTCGCCGAAAGTCGGCCTGCCGTAAGAAGTCGCAACTTTTTAATATTGCTATGACTTGATTCGACTGGATAAAACAAATCAGAATCCACTCCATTTGGCACTGTGACAATATCTATCTTGTCATAAAAATCTATCGCACGCCTGCGCAACCCTTCACTGCATGCCACGACAACGGATGCGTTTTTCCATATTCGCTTAAATACCGGAGCCAACACCTTATAGTCCATCGCCAGCCGTCTATTATATCCGGGGACATCGCTGCCGCGAAGTGAAATAATATAAGGCAACTGCTTTCTCGTGCGGCAGCAGAGCCAGCCCGATGGGAAACCAAAAAACGCATGCGCAAGGTCATAATCGCCCTCTGCGAGCATTTTCTTATATCGTGGCCAGGCTTTGAAAAGCCATTCAATCACCTCTGTCTTTCGCCAGTAGTGCAGATCTTTTTTATGCAGGCCGACCCTGAATATCCTGATATTATCCGCGAAATCCTCACAATAAAACCCCGGCTTTTGTGCCGAAGTCAGCACATCAACCCGCAAATCAGCACTGCGGGAGTATTCTTTAAGCAAAAAATAATGCGCATTGCCACCGCCACCGCCGATC
>PUNP01000751.1 GCA_003551785.1 Candidatus Brocadiaceae bacterium
AAGACGTCTGTCATCCGACCTCCGACATCTGATTAAATACCCCTGCCCCATGTTCTGTGGAATAAGGAATACCTTTTGAGTATGTTCAATAAAAGAGCTTGATTTGTGTTGATTTTTCTGTTCAAATTCCGCAGGTTAGAAAAACCGATACCTGGATGAGTTTTTGTTTACTTCTGGATACGAATATGCCCACCCTTAAAGATTTAGATCTCAAACTATCATATCGATCAGGCCGGGATAATCTTGTCAACGACTTTTTCCTGCCATGCCTTGGAAGATCTGTAAGCTACAAAAGAGCAGCAGGATACTTTACAAGTGCTGGGCTGGCCTTAGCTGCCCGGGGCATCGCAGGTCTCGCCTCCCGTAATGGTGAAATGCGGCTCATAGCTTCACCCTATATGGAACCAGATGATGTTGAGGCCTTGCAGAAGGCTTACGATAATCCTGAAAGCATCCTTAAAGCAATTGCCTGGAAAAACCTACATGATATTGAAGACACAATCTTCAGGGATAGGTTGAATGCTCTCGCCTGGTTAGCTGCCTCAGGATTGCTACAGGTCAAGCTGGCTATAAGAGTTAATAGTGAAGGCGAGGTGATCAGGGGGATCTTTCACGAAAAGACAGGTCTGTTCTCAGATTATGATAATAATCAAGTGGCCTTTGCAGGCTCATCCAATGAAACTACTGGTGGTTTTGTCGAAAATTTTGAAAGCATAAAGGTATTTTGCTCATGGCGAGACAGTGAAGGTCGGGTGAAAGAGGAGTTGGAAAACTTTGATGATCTGTGGAACGACAATACCCCAGGGCTGAAAATTATCGAGTTTAGCCAAGCCACAGCGGAGCTTGTTGATCAATTCCGTGATCCTTCAAAACCCCTTGAAGGTCTAAAAATCAAAGATTTCTGTCAAACCAAAATAAACTGTTATGGCAAAGTTTCCTCGCCAAAATGGATGCAATTACGCGATTATCAGGTCGAAGCTATCCGAGCTTGGGTAAAAGCCGGTGGAAAGGGCATTTTTTCCATGGCTACAGGAACTGGAAAGACTTTGACAGCACTTGCCTTGGCAGCTAAGGTCGCTGAAAAAAATTATCCTTTAGCTATAATCATTGTCTGCCCCTACATAAGCATTTGCCGCCAGTGGATTGGTGAAGCAGCCTTGTTTGGTGCAAAAGCTATCCCTTGCTTTGAAGGACAAAGAAAATGGCAGTCATTGCTAGAAGAGTCTTATCAGCAATTGAGCAGTGGGCTAAAACAGGTTTCTGTGTTTGTAGCTACAAACTCCACGTTCAAAAGCAAGGCCTTTCAATCAAGTATATCCAACAAGCTCACATATAGCGGAATTCATCACCTAATAATTGCTGATGAGGTACATAATTTGGGCTCCCCCAAAATGAGCAAGTCTTTGCCCGATGGCATTGCTATGAGGTTAGGACTATCAGCAACCCCAGAGCGGCACAATGATCCAGAGGGCACCGCTGCACTAATCAACTATTTTGGGGATGACATATTTTCCTATCCATTATCCAAGGCTGTTGCTGATGGGCATTTAACCCCATATTTATACTACCCTATTATCGTTAAATTGAATTATGATGAAGCTGAGTCATACTTGGAGATTACCAGTAGCCTAGCCAGATTAATGTCAGGTAACGACAAAGAAGGTGAGCTAAACGATGCAGCCATGCATCTTTTAATAAAGCGATCCAGGCTGCTCGGATCAGCAACAAATAAGATTACTGCACTTGAACAGTTGATTGGAAAAATGATTGATAAACCTAAAAAGGCAATATTTTATTGTGGGGACGGCAAAACTCTTGATCCAAATTCAGATGAGGATATGCGTCAAATCAAAGCAGTAGCAAGGGTTTTAGGCGAACAATGTGGTTTGCGGGTCAGAAATTTTACATATATGGAGAGTTCAGAAGAGAGGAATGGAATTCTTCAAGATCTAAGATCTGGTTTTTTGGATGGTGTGGTTGCTATCCGCTGCTTAGATGAAGGGATTGATCTTCCTGATCTTGACATGGGTTTTATATTAGCGAGTTCAACCAATCCCAGGCAATTTATTCAAAGAAGAGGTCGTTTGCTACGTAAAGCTCCTGGAAAGAAGCGATCTGTAATTTATGACTTTATTGTACAACCACCTGATTTTGGCGGAGAGGATGATGACAAGGCATTTAACGTGGAACGCCTGCTCTTCAAAAGAGAATTAAAAAGGATATCGGAATTTTGCAGTATGGCTGAAAATGGCCCAGAAGCACTACAATCTTTACGTGAACTAAGAATAAAATATAACTTGGTTGCGGAGTAAAAATGTCAGATAATCAAGAACTTTTGAAAAAACTTAAAGAGCTAGAAGAAGAAAACAAACTTCTAAAGCAAAGGCAATCTAGCAATTCCAATGTTAAGGTAGTTGAAGGGGATTACAAAGGACGTCCCACACTTACATTTTACGGTCCATTCAAGCCTTTTACACTGGGAATTAGAAAACTTCAGACAATTAAAGAGTCTTGGCCTGAAGTGGAAAAGTTTTTGAATCGTCATAACGCAAATGATAATAATGAAATAAAAATATAGAATGTAAAAATTATTTTGTTTTTTCTAGGAGATATGTGGTAATGAGTGAAGAACCAATGAAAGTGCAGGCTGAAGAAAAAGCCAAGACAATTTTTCAAAATGCCAAGCCTGAATATCAGGTGTTGATTCGAGCAATCCTGTCTGAAGAACGTAAAGTAATGCACCTTCAGCGTAGAAATGATATACATCAAAGGATTTACGATCATGTCAGGCGGATTATCAAATGAAATTAGAGCGGCTCGTTATTGAAAATTTCAGACAATTTAAGGGCAGGCAAGAAATCATTTTTTCTGACCTTAGTGAAAGGAATGTCACTTTAGTTCACGCAGAAAATGGTTTTGGTAAAACTACACTTCTCAAGGCTTTGCTCTGGGGGCTATATGGAAGAAATGGTCTTATGGGGAACGATGGAAGCCCTGATGACTTTGAAAAGCCTGATTCAATAATTCACGAAGGTCTTGCTTTTGGAGCACAAGATCCAGATTCTGTTGCAGCAAGTGTTGAAATCACCTTTAAGCACCAATCAACAAGATACATCCTGACCAGAAGGTTGACCCTTTCCCAGCAAAACATTAGCTCTAAGCAAGCTGATTTATCTCTGGAAGAGATGAAGGATGGTCAAACCTACAAAGTAGAAAGACCACAGAATAGAATTGAATCGATTATTCCTGAAGGGATAAGCCGGTTTTTGTTTTTTAATGGTGAAAGAATTAATTACTTAGCAATGGAAAAAAATAGATCTCATGTGACTGAAGCAATCCAGCAAATGCTTGGATTGAAGCTTTTACAGACCACCATTGAAGACCTAAAACACGCAAATGTTCGAGGAAAATTTCGATCAGAGCAAAAAAATGCTGTTACTGAAGAAAAAAGGATTTTTATTGAGCGCTTGAGCAATAAAGAATCAGAAATAGAAGATTTTCAAAGCCAAAAACAACAAGCCTTAAATAACCTCGAAGCAATACGCAAAGAGATTGATCTCGTGAATATGAAGCTCGCAAAAAACAGAAAAGCAAAAGAGCTTCAGACCAAGAGGGTCAAACTGACACAAGAAATAGATCAGCTTGTTAGCCGCAGGAATGAAGTCGAGAAAAAGCTAAAAAAAATCATTTCAGACGAGGGGTTTACTTTTTTTTCTGCAGAACTGCTAAACAAAGGAAAAGATATTGTCAATAAACTACGGACGGAAGGAAAAATTCCTGCCAGAGTGCTAAATTCCTTTCTCAATGAATTGTTAGCTTCGGAAAAATGTATATGTCAGCGCAGCTTACCAAAAGATAGTCCTGAGAGAAGAGCTGTTGAACAACTAATGACTATAGCTGGTGATCAAGATTTTAACAACGCTGTTGGTGCGCTTGACCATGCCCTGGGACACATTGAGGCGATATCCTTACAAGCTTCTAATAATTTGAACGAACTTCAAAAAGAACGTTTGCAAGTGATATATAATATTCGCGAAAGGGATGAAGAGATTGAAAAAATTCATCAGGAGCTAGGTGCAAAAAAGGATGAAGAAGTCCAAAGCCTGGAGGACAAAAGAAAAGAACTATATATTGATAATGATACCTTGCAAAATAAACTTGGTAGTGTCGAAAATAATATTGATAGAGCAATAGAGGAAGCTGAGTCTTTAAAGGTTCAGATTCGTCAAATTGAAGATAAGGAAGATGCAGCAGCCTTAGCACAAAAGCGTATAGATGCCGTTGAAGACTGTATCAAACTCCTTGCAGACATTCTTGAGGCTGAGACACAAAATATTCGACCGTTGCTTAATGATGAGATAAACAAGTTGTTTAGAAAAATAATGACTAAAGATTACTGGGCAGAGCTTACAGATGAATATACACTCAAGATTAGGAAGAAAATTGCCGGTGAGATATCTGATCCTAATGGCCAAAAAATAGATGCAGCACTGAGTACTGGAGAAAGAACTGTGACTTCACTCGTGTTTATCGCTAGTTTAGTAGCCTTAGCAAAAAAAAGATCAGAGATACCAACTATACTCAAAGGATTGTCAGGTTCTGTCTACCCAGTTGCTATCGACTCCCCATTTGGTTCTTTAAGTATTTTTAGACCAGGTGTTGCCCGTTACATCCCTGAGCTCGCTCCTCAGGTTTTACTTTTGGTAAGCCAAGAGCAGTATAACGGTGCAGTTGAGTCTGCTCTTACAGATTCCATTCGAGTTGGGAAACGATATTACTTGGTTTATCATGGACCAACCATGCCCGACCAGGCAAGCCCTGAACTTGTAGTTCATGATGAAAAGATTCAACAGTATTTTCCTTCTCAAACTGAAGAATATACAGAAATTAAAGAATTAAAGGTTTAAGTGGGTTAGAAATGAAAAGAATACAGCGAGCGAAGGACAAAGAAGAAATAATTGCCCTTTTGATGGATGAAAGGTTGGGCGTTTTCAAAGAAATTTGGAAGCTACTTCTTTTTGCTGCTTTTGTTGGTCTAAAAAATGGGAAGAAGGAGTCATTGAAGTCATCAGATCCTGGGAAAGGAATAGATCAAAGTACCTTTGGCAATTCACCAGTTTGGCCAGGGCTACTTTATTTGATTGCGCTGGTTGAGTCCCAAAGCTCGGATTCATTGTCAGGAAGCTCAACTGTAGATGATGAAAGAGTACAATTATTTCAAGAATATGTGAATGGTGGGTTAAGTATTCTACAAGATTTTTTTTCAGAAAATAATGCAGATTTGGATGGTTTGCTGGCTTTTATTGATATCCAAAAGGGTGAAAGTGCTGGAGAACCAGATTTAAATTTGATGATATAACAGATGATATTGTCGGAGAAAAAATGACACAAAGAGAAGCGACTTCAAACGTGCCACTTAAAATTCTGCTTCCACGAATTAGCACTGGCGATCTCTTAATACCTAACTTTCAAAGAGAATTTGTATGGGACCCTGATCAATGGATATCCTTATTCGCTTCGATTATGCTAGATTATCCCATTGGCTTCTTGCTGATAGGAAATAAAGTGGCTGTAAATAAAATGAATTTCTTAAAACCATTTTCAAGAACAGAAAAAGAAATGAAAGCCGTCTATAAGTTGTTTGCATCTATAAGCGAAGAAAAAATTTCAACAGAATACCTAATGTATGCAAAGGATGATGTTAAAAGAGACATACTATTAGATGGACAACAGAGGATAACATCATTAGATTTGATCTTTAGTCAATATTTCGACAAACTCGGTGCTGAATTGTATTATGGAAAAAGATTTAGATTTTTTTTAGATCTATCATTGTTTGATATTCATGAGATTGGCAATAAAGACTCTAACTATTTTAAAGAAAAATTCAGATATTTGGGTGATGAGCTTTCACACCAGCAAGTTAAAGAATGTATATACACTCTTCCTTATACTAAGTCTAAAAAAACAGAATATCACATTGAAAAATCTGACCGAGATTTAGCTTCTTTTTGCGTAAAGCAGTCACACAATATTTCAGGTTTTGAATTTTTAAGCGACTCTGACACTGTTCTATACCCTGTTGATATGTTATTTACTATATCTTCAATAAGAGATGAAAAAGCTTTGGAAATTAATAGAGAGTTTTGGAAAGCATTATTTCAAAATAATAAAAGCAATATAATTGAAAAAACTAAGTACTACAAAAATAAGGCTAAATCAAACGAAGATGTTGAAACAATTAAAGCAAATCTTGATGAATATTATGATGAATGGCTTGATGATCTAAAAGAATATTTTACGCAAAAGGTTTTAAACTATGAGATACCTATATATAATGTTGAAACAGAGAATTTTCACCGTTTAGCAGGCATTTTTTCAGTAATAAATATTTCAGGAACACAGTTGTCGACCTTTGAACTTTTATTAGCTCGAACAGCAACTAAGGATTCTAATTTAAAGCAGATATTTATGGAAGAATTGCAATGTTTTTATAATGAAATCCAAGAAGATTGTTTCAAGAATGTCGTGCCAGATAGCTCAAGAGACCAATTTGAGAAATACTTTTCTATCCATGATTTTCTTGGTGAAAAAACACAAGATGACGATAAGTTCCCAGAAAAAATTTCTACTCAATTTGCACAAGTTATCAGTTTAATGACCATTTTGTCTGATATAACTGAAGAGAAAGACCTTAGCAAGTCAGTTGATGCTTATAATGTGGCTCGCGATATCCTTAAGTTATCTGGCTGGGGTTTTGGAGAGAAACATATCCTTTCCTTAGAACCTACCAAAGTGCATAGTGTCCAAAGACAAGCAGCAAAGCAGTTGCTCCGCTCTTATTATTATATGAAGACAACTTTAGGAATTAGGAGACTTTCTGACCTACCCTATCGGCAGTTAGACTTGGTTCTAACATGTATTTTTAGTGATAAAATCTGGGATGAATTTAAAAAAGGTAGGAACCAACAAGCTGCATGGTTGAAAAAAATTGAGAAGTGGTTTTGGTCATCATTATTTGGAGGTGCCTATCAATTTAATCAAGATCGAAGGGTGGTTAGGGATATTCCCAGACTCCTGATATATGTCAATAATCCGGACGAAAAATGGCCTACACATTTAGTGTCCAAAGATAATTTTGAAATAACAGATAAGGATTATAGCTCATACTCAGAAGATATTACAAATCGTTTTACTTCTTGTTTTAATAAAGAAGGGTATTCAACCTTTGAATCGTTTTTTGAAGGACACAACAAAGCATTAGAGAGATCACTTATAGCTTTCATACTTAAAGATGAGCCTGTTGATTTTTTTTACAAGGATAAAAATGGCATCGAAATAAATCAAAGATTAAACTCAAACATGCCTAACTTGGAGGTTGATCATATAATATCTATCAAGGATTGGAATATCTGGATTGATAAAGTGTCAAATAACGATGAAAATCTTGTGAAAGTTAACAGTCGTAATCAGAACCATCAAATTAATTCTCCTTTAAATAAAACAGTTATTTCTGCTAATGCGAATCAGTATTGGCAATCTCAAAAGCTATATGAAAAATGTCAACTAGAAAATCTCAATAGTGAAGCCTCTGTAAAAGAAAAATTGGAATCTCACTGTATAGATCCTTATTCTTTGATAAATGTTTTAGATAGAGATAAATTAATAAACATTTCAGGTAACATTGAAGCTTTTTTGAGGAATCGTTTTGAAAAAATTAGAACTAAATTAAATAATATAATTGAATCCTGAAAGATATCAAAAAACAAATGTGCCTTTAAATTTTAGCCAATTAAGACTATTAATACCAGCCAAAAAGATTGGTTTTCATATACTCGCAAAAATTTGATTCTGTCGGGCCTGCGCCAGAAAATTTTCAGCTGTTCTTCAAAAAAGATCGTAACACGAATTATTGACCGTTAACCTTGATTTGGCAAAAAACGACTTTTGGCAGGCGTATCTATTTATGTCATTTTTATCCTGGATATTGCTATGATACCTCTTTCGAGGTGTGTTCTAAAATAGTTGCCCATCATCTCTTTATTATTATGGTCAACACCATCAATCTTTGCCCGATACTTGACCAGAGCAGAAAGTTCATCTTGATATGGACCGGCAAAGGTTTTCCAATCCATTTCAATATTGCTGTCTGGCATTTTTTCTCTTGGTGCGGGCGGGGCAGGGTTTGCAAGAGAAGCGCACAGGGCAATCCGACATACCTCATTCCACTGCTCAAGCCCGATGTTTCTCTTAACTTTAATTAAGGTGTCCTTCCCTTTGGTACTGACTTTCACTGTTGTAACTGGGGGCTTCATTGGAAAAGTATCCCTCCACAATTTTGGAAGCTTGGCGTTCTTTTTGGTGGTTGATTAAATAAGTTTTTGTTATGTAGGGCTCAATATCTTTGTAGTACTTCCCTATGATCTCTTCATCTGTTGAGAGTAAAATAACTTGATGCGAAGCTTCGGGGAAGTATTTTTGCGCCAAGTGGCCTCTGTGAGATGAATCTAACCGACCAAGTGGGGTATCAATAATGACAGGCATGGGATTTCCAGAAGCTCTAGCTAGTCCCCACAGGAGTGCGGTAGCCAGAAGTTGTTTTTCTCCAGCAGATAGACGTTCATGAGGCAAGTGACCATGATTATGTCCCTTGAGGGCTATAGTAAAGTTTTCTGGTTCGATTTGAATAGCAGTGACAAGGTTTTCTTTGTGTAGCAACTGGTTAAACGAGCTCAACATTAGGTTTTCAATTTTTCTTGCATGCATCCTAACAATTTTTTTTCTGAATTTAATTAAGGTATCCCTAACTTTTTCAGAATGTTTTAATATTCTCATGCCGCTATCTTGTTGAGCGTATTGCTCAATATTTCGATTCATTAGTCCATTTATTTGACCTTGCAATATTTTCCCTTGATCGATAAGAGCTTTTTTTCTGATCTGTAAAGACTCCAACTCTGACTTTTTAATTTCATGCTCTTTTCTTGCTTTGCTGAGCTTATCTTCAATTAATCTTACATTTTCTTCACTTGGAACTAAAATAAGCTCACCTTCAATACTTGATATTTTTTCTTCAATTATAGAGATATCTTTTTTCAAAGTGTTAGCTTGCTGTTCAGCCGCAGGGATGGCTTCTTTGTTGAGATAGGAGAGCTTGTATTTCAAGTCGTCTTCAGCATCTAAAATAATTTCTTCTGATGCTAGAGCGGACTTTTCGATTCTGTCTTTTTCTAGCACCTTGTTAATTAAATCAATTACAGTGCCGTCAATATTGTGTGAACTAAGTTCTCTGAAGAGGTTCTGGTCTCTTTTGAGCAGCTCATCTGTTAAAATTTTTGCTTTTTTTACCTGAGTTTCATGTCTTGCCTGTTTCTCAACAAGGCTTAGTAAACCCTTTATTTTAGCAAAGGGGAGAGGGCCTGATAAAAGCTCACGATACTGCTTTTCAAGGTTTTCCTTTTCTAGCTTGAGGCGCTCAAGCTTTACTAACAGATCGTTATACCTGTAGAATAGTTCTCCTCCTTCAGCTTTGAATTGCTCGTTAATCTCTTCCAGGAGTTTGGCTGAACGACCTGCGTTATTAACAAGTTCACCCTCCTTCATTGATAGATTTTCCAGGAGCTTGTCCAACTCTTCAAGTTCTTTATTTTTTTGATTTATAACTATTGTTGTCTTTTGATCTAATCTTTCATTTTTTTTACGTTTTTCCAGTACTTTCAAATCTGTTTCCAGGCGTTCAACTAAGTTTAAGCCTAATAATGTATGCAATGCAGTGCCTATAATTTCTGCAGTGTTGTTACCTTCAGCTAATTTTTTAATTTGTTCGCCATCAAAAAAGAACAAATGTGCCATTCCTTTAGGCATGTATGTTTCAATTATTGTGTCCCAGTGGTTAGTATGGAGTTCGTCATACTCTCCATCAATTAGAACTCTGAACACCTCTTCTAACCCTTTAACGCCTTCACGCCAAAGTCTTTGCAATTCAAACGAACGAGTACAACCGTCTACAAATTTGCGAAAGCGTAAAATTATGCTGCTGCCTTCACTTGGATCACTGTTACGGTTTATAGATTCTCTCAGGTATTGTTTGTAGCCACGTTTACCCCTGCTGGAAGTATTTGCCTTTGAACCATACAAAGCCAGTTGAATGGCATCTAAAAGTGTAGTCTTTCCTCCACCGTTCATTCCTCCAAAAAGGATGATGGGCTTACCCTTTTCCGGGGTCAGCAGCACTTCTGTTCTGCCTTGATATACACCGAAGTTTTCAATGCTAACGGAGTCAAAGATCATTTGTTAACCCCCTTGTAAGTAGCATTCTCCATGAAAACTTCGCACATAAGAGCTTCTTTTTTTGCAAGGTTCAATTCGTTTTTTGTTTTTACAAGCTCTTCAGCCCTGTTAACGGCATCCTCACGGTTATCATAAAAATGACGCTTAAAAGAATGTTCAAGCTGTTGATAAAGACCTGCTCTTCTGGCGCTGGTCCATCTTTTCTGGGTAATGCTTAATAATTCCCTGACTAGTTCGTAATGCAGTCTGTCATCTCCACATATTTCTGAAAGTTCCTGCATTGCATCATTGCCAAGCACAGAGTGATCGTTAAAAGAATTGCCAGGGTAATCATGACCTGTTGCTTGCTGATAAATTGCCGGGAGAACATCTTCAATTTCATGTTTGTCCACAACCCAGATTCTTCTTATTTCCTCTAATTCTTCCAAGGTTATGAGCTCAATATTTTGAGCATGCTCAGGGCCATTTTTACGGATGTATTCCTGGGCCTTCAAAAGAAGATGCAGGATATGTGTCCTTGTGGACTGCAGATATGGTCCGGGAACTTCCTTGCCGCTGGACATGATCTGGATTTGGCCGCTCATACGTCGAAAGTCTCTGAGGCTTCTGTCTGCATTTTCTGAATGTTCACCCTTTTCATTGGTCCGGAAGTCTAAGTAATTTCTTATTTGCAGCAGGGGGAGCATCCATTCTTTTTCTTCATCATTGCGGATCATGGCACTCATGGACTTATCCTGTTCCACAAGAGTACAAACCCAGCATCCGAACCTGGAGCTTCCGCAGCTTGGGGTGGATTCATCAATTACCAGAGGGCATTCCCCGTCTTCTGTTGCGCCGGCATACATGCCCAAAAGATCTCGGTTGGTGTGATTCCAGGGGTTTTTGGTCTGCATGAGGTAAAACCAGACATCGTCATTGGTCCAGTCCTCAATGGGGGTATATACCAGAGAGCCTGGAAGACCGGCATTGGGACTTAATCTGTCTCGAATTCGGCCTTGTTCATGCTTGGTCATGCTGGCGGCACGACTGGAGCTTTCAGCCTTTCTGGTTCCCAGGACAAGAATGGCCTCACCACTGGATGATACTACACTGTTAATAAAATTGTTGGAGGGCAGAATTTTTAAGCGATGGGTGCACCATCTGAATTTGTGCCTGGGAGCTGGGTATCCTTTGCCGATGAGATTTACCCAGAATCTGTCTTGAAGCTCAGGGTAGAGCCGTTTTGGAATGAAGGGCAGTTGTTGATCCTGTGCAGCCTTGCTCATGGATTGTATGGACCTAGTTACCCAAAAGGAAACTACAGGATTTTCAACCATGGTATCTGTGGTAATGACATAGATTATTTTTTGTCTTTTTTCCACAGAGAGCTTGCTAATGGCGTTCCAGACAAGTTGAAGTGCTGCTGTAGAATCTTTGCCCCCAGAGTAACCAATGATCCATGGAACATTATCTAAACAGTAAAGCTCTTGAATTTCGCTTTCCAAGTATTCAATGGCCCAATTAAAACCATGTTTTTTAAAAGCTGAATTGCTTTCAAAACCCGTTTCAGCATGTGTACATCTTACTTCTACTTGTGTGCTCATCAGATTATGCCCTTTTCAGTCTTTTTTTCGTGTGCCGACTCAATTTTTTTCTGCTCATCAGTTAAAGGTAGGTGAAGAGTTTTTTTGATTAGATTGGTAGCCAATACAACATTTGTGGTAGCCTTAGATACTTTTCCTCCAATCAAAGCCCTGCCTTCCCAAATGCTTGCATTTGATCTTGACCAGTCAATACTTTTTAGCTTTTCTAATTTATGAGCCCAATCATTGGGGTGATTTTTAATCAGAGTGTTGCCAGCTTTTCCCAAGGCCTGCAAAATGATGCCGTGGGTATGCAAATAACTTTCCCTTACTTCACTAGCCGAAAGATGACCTTCTTTTACCTGAATCCATGTTGGGAAATGCTTGGCTACTTCCTCCCAAAAGCTCCTAGCCAGATCAGCATCATCCTCCAAATTCCCACTGGCCATACCGTTAATCAAGTCTGCACAGGCATTATAAAAAGCTGAAAGGGTAAAAAGCTTGCGCGACCTCCTTGCCAGGGAAGACCGTTCCATATCTACAATATCTCTAAATATCTCTGATTTAATAATCACTAACTTGGCCAACTTGGCCTTGTCATTTCGATGGTCGTATAACAGCCCTAAAGATCGGCTAGGCCTGACTGAATGACGGTTTAAATCTGAAAACATCTGTTGACAGCGCTCTAGACCAACATCTAAAAAAAATACAACAGCTATTGTTTCATAGCCTAATTCAGGCCTATGCTCTAAAGCATCGATTATTGCTTGGCGGCGATGTTGGCCGTCGTTGATTATAAATTTTGCTTCCATGGGGACTTTCAGCATGCCGAGCTTGTCCTGTCCAGGCAATGGTTCAAAGGACACTTCGGAATCTATGGACACCGTCAAGGCTGAAAAAACATAGTCGTTGCTATTGTCTAGTATATAATTCGAAATCTCTGGCAGGCGCGCCTTGTTAAGAGTACGTTGAGCCCTAAGTGCTGGAGGAAGCCCGTCCTCATCAAAAATGGATATCTGTTTTAGCATGCGCATGGTCCACATAGCCACATAGTACTCTCGTTTAGCCTGAACTCCACGAATTACAGGAAAAGTAATGCTTGGCTCAATCTCCATGGAGTGCCCCTCTTAACCCTCTTTAATAATTGACTTTTAATTATATCAACCTGATAAGCCTTAATTATCTTGACAGGCTTTGTTTGTCAAATATAAATCATGAAAAAACATACAACTATATATACAAAGGTATATTCATGAATCCTGTTTATTTAGACTGTAACGCTACCACGCCTATTGACCCAGAGGTAAAGGATTTTTTTTGGCAATTCATTGATGAGGAATTTGGCAACGAGGGGAGCAGGACACATCGATATGGGATGGTCGCTAATCAGGCTGTTCAAAAATCAAGAGAGCAAATTGCCAAGGTGGTAAAATCTTCCAGGGATGAAGTCATTTTTACCGGTGGAGCGACTGAAAGCAATAATATCAGCATCCTGGGGCTTCAGGAATTTGGTGAAAAAACTGGCAAAAAACATATTATAACTTCTGAAGTGGAGCACAAATCTGTGCTTGAGCCTTGCCAGGTTATGCACAAGAAAGGCTTTGAGTTATCACTTTTGCCGGTTGAAAAAGATGGTTATATCGACCCTGAAAATGTGAAAGCAGCACTTCGTGACGATACCCTGTTAGTTTCAGTGATGCAGGTTAACAACGAGACCGGCTTGCGCCAACCCATTGAATATATTG
>PUNP01000539.1 GCA_003551785.1 Candidatus Brocadiaceae bacterium
AGAGGCGCTGAACAGGCTTCCGCTGGGCCTGGCAAAAGAACTCGACGCCGTAGGAGCCTTAGTCTTTCTCATCATCGCTTTGGGCGGCCTGGCATTTACGGGAGTCTTCTTTGAGAATTTCATCCATGTGTTTTCCCCCGGCACCTCCATGCGTTTATTCAGCGGAGGCACTATCATAGCCAACAATTTGGCTATAGGTTTCAAGGTGGCGGCTTCCTTATTCTTAGTTATGTTCGCCCTCAGCGTTTTAAGGGTATCCAAGGAAGGTGGGCAAGATGTGGATAACATCACCACCCTGGAAGAAGAGTGATTTTAAATTCAAGTAAGAGAAAAAAATGAGTGAAGATTCCATATATTCCGGTTATCAACAGGTTGAAGACAGATTTACCGAGCAATCAATCCGCCCGGCGACTTTTGACGGCTTCGTCGGCCAAAGCGCGGTCGTCGACAACCTGCATATATGGATAAAGGGCGCGCTTAATCGCACAGAAAGCCTCGACCATGTACTGCTGAGCGGACCGCCCGGATTGGGCAAGACCACACTCGCCTATATTATTGCCCATGAAATGGATTGCGAAATCCGTACTACAAGCGGCCCTGTGCTGGCGAAACCCAAAGACCTCGTTGGAATATTGACCAACCTCCAGGAAGGCGAAGTCCTTTTCATCGATGAAATCCATCGACTCGATGCGCGTGTGGAAGAATACCTTTACACCGCAATGGAAGATTACGAAATCTCAATAGTCATCGATCCCGGCCCGCACAGCCGTTCTGTGACACTTCCTCTGAAAAGGTTTACGCTTGTTGGCGCCACCACGCGCGAGGGGCTGTTAACCGCCCCCTTACGGTCAAGGTTTCAAATTGCAGAAAGGATGGATTATTACCCACCTGAAGACCTCAAACAAATCATTCTCAACAGCGCCCGCAAAATCGGTGTCAAGGTGGATGAGAAAGCAGCTCTTATTATGGCCCAATGCGCCCGCGGCACCCCGAGGGTTGCGAACCGGTATTTGCGCCGGATAAGAGATGTTGCCCATGCACGTAATGAAGCCGTTATTAACGAAAAAATGGCGAAAAAAGGCCTGCAAATGCTGGGGGTTGACGATAACGGACTATGTGAAATGGACCGTCGCATACTCAAAGCGATGGCACAAAATGGCGGGCGAGCCATCGGTTTGAAAACACTGTCCGTCATCGTTGGCGAACAGGAAGAAACCATCGAAGAGGTCTATGAACCCTTCTTAATGCGGCGCGGGCTTATCGAAAAAACCCCGCGCGGCCGACTGCTTACCGACCGCGGCCTGGAATGCGTTGGGGCCGTCAGGAAAAAAACAGATAAGGAGTCTGTCAGGGAATCAAAGTTGTTCTAAAGGAGACGAAGATGAAATCGAAAGTTTACTTTATCCGATCTACCGCAACCCATAAAATGGGAGAAAAGGCATTGGAAGTCTTTTTAAACGCTAAACTCGACTCGCTAATTAAACCGGGTATCGCAGCGCTCAAAACCCATTTTGGCGAGCCGGGCAATACCTCGTTTATCCCTTTCGAGTTTATACAACCAACGCTCCAGCATTTAAGAAGCATGGGCGTTAAACCCTATTTCGCTGAAACATCAACATTATACCGCGGACGCCGCTCGAACGCCGTCGATCATTTCGAAAGCGCCTGTGAACACGGCTTCTGTTACGAAAAAACGGGGGGCCCAATCATCTTCGTTGATGGGCTGAAAGGCAATAACCATGCAGAAATCGAAGTAGGACTAAAACATTTTGATACCGTTGCTATCGCCCATGATTTTATTATCACCCCATCTGCTGTCATTTTTACCCATATCACCGGCCATGAACTGGCCGGGCTGGGTGGGGCAATCAAAAACCTCGCTATGGGGCTTGCATCACGCGCAGGGAAAATGCGCCAGCACGATTCCGGAAAACCCGTTGTTAATGAGGATGATTGTATCGCCTGCGGCACATGTAAAGAATGGTGCCCCGCAGATGCTATAACCATAAATAATTCTGCTCAAATTGATAACGACTCCTGCATAGGATGCGGTGAATGCCTGACCCTCTGCCCTACCCATGCCGTTAATTTTTCCTGGAGCGAAGGGGCCGGTGCCTTTTCAGAAAAAATGGCTGAATACGCCTTCGGCGCCATTAAAAATAAACTCAACCAAACGGCTTTTGTCTCTCATCTCTGGAAAATAACTTTTGATTGTAACTGCAAAGGTAAAGAAATGGAAACCTTATGTCCTGATATCGGGATTTTAGCTTCCAATGACCCTGTTGCTATCGACCAGGCCACCGCAGATATTATCATTGACACCGCCGGCAAAGACGTATTCAATGAAAAATGGCCGAGCACACATTACGAAGCCCAGCTTGAACATGGTGCCGCAATAGGCTTGGGTTCGCGGGATTACGAACTGCTGGAAGTGTGATAAACGTAACCATTATGCATAACCCGGACAAGCCCCATCTTTCAACGCTTCAACGGGTGCCTGTACAGCAAAAGTCTGGCCGGCAAAAGTTCCTCAACGCTGTATAGCTCCCTCCTGAGAGGATCAGCCGCCTGGATAAACTGCAGCAATTCCGCGCGCTGAAACCCCTTTCTGATCGAAAGAAGTCCGTCGCCCCGTGCCAGGCTATGTCGAAACAGCAGCGGCGCAGCAAAAAAATAACTGAGGTAGGCCGCCCTGCTGCGCTTCAGATCGCTCAGAATGATATGTGCTTTACCAAATTCCTTAAGATATTTCAGCAAATCGATGATCTGCGGGCCGGTGAGATGGTGCAGAAAATGATTGGCAAATACAAAATCAGCGTCTTTTAGTCTGTCAATCGACAAAACATCACCCTGAATGATTTCCAGCCCACGCACCATCGGGTATTTTTTTTTGGCAAAGGCCACCACCCTGGAGTCATGGTCACAGGCTGAAACTATGAGCCGGAGACCACGGGCTCGGCTCCGGCGCAGGAGCCATACGGCGGTGTCGCATGCCCCGGCACCAAGGTCAACAAGGTGATATTCCCTCCCCGCCCGCATTTTATCCAGCACATAACGCCTCAAAACGTACCGGACCCGTGTCGTCCATCTGTTGATCCATGCAAACTGAACCAGAGTGTTTTCCAGCTCAACTACATCGCATTCCGGGAGGTCCATCTGTTCTTTTTGTAAGCTGCGGTGACTAATATCCGGATATAATGGGAAATCGCTCATAATGACCTCTTTTGCGCAATTACAGACTCGACAATGCCCCCAAAATGTCTCCTTGTATTGACAATTTCGTATCCCCGAGAACCCAATAAAGCATGGAACTCAGGCCTTGAGGGAAACCGTGTAAGACTATCGGCGATATAGCCGTAAGTATCCACATTCCTGCTGCGTATCAGCCCCCATGCCCCGCACCAAATTCTTAGCAGCATAAGTTCAATAGCTGCCAGACAACGCATATCAGGCTTGGAAAAATCCAAAACGGCCAAAAACCCTCGTGGTTTCAGCAGCCGCGCTGTTTCGTCGATGGCCGCCTTCAATTCAGGAGCATTACGGAGTCCGTAACCTACTGTTAAAATATCGTATTTCCCGCCGGGCAACCCTGTATTTAACATATCACCCTGGATAAATTCAACTCTGCCACGCCCGGTAAGCCGTTCACGAGCAAGCCCCAGCATGGGAGCACACAGATCGAGTGCCGCAACGGATGCCCGGGGGTATTTCCCCAGCAGGAGAACACTCAAATCACCGTTCCCGCATGCCAAATCCAGGCAGTTCGGCGCTGAGAAACCCGGCAGTTCTTCAACCATTCGCCTTTTCCATGAGGCATCCCTTCCCAACGATAGAACACGGCTCATCCCGGCATACTCGGGTGCTATAGCAGAAAAAAGTTTCTTATTAAATTCACGTTTACGTTCAGGATGCCCAATATAATCCCTGGATTTTAAATCGAACTCAGTCATCTGTATAACCCCCAACCTGCTCAGTATACAGTCGTGAAATATTGATGCGGCTATGGGGCATGCTAAGCATAGCAAAATGCGAAGCTATCATCTCATCCACGGGCGGTTTCACCAATCGGCGGAATAAAAATCCACGCAGCGACGAAACAAACTTTCCCGTGCGTGTTCCTACCCACATCCCGACTGCGGCACGGCGTCTTGCAGCCGCCGCCGCGCGCAGGCGCCTCACATTATAGAGATCTATAAGATGTCCGCTGTATTGCAAACCATTTTTCAATAGCTGCGGGATAATCACAGCGAGTTGTGCGGCGTCACCGAAACCTGTATTCATTCCGTGCCCGCCAATGGGCGAGATCACATGGGCTGCGTCGCCCGCCAGTATAATCCTGTTGCACGCCGCACGTGAAACAATGATTTTCTCTGGAGTGAATGAGAATACGGGCGAAGTACGTTTAAGGGCAAGATGCCGGCCGCAGAATTGCTCTACACGCTCTCCCAAATAGTTATCTTCCGGTGAACCGTTCTGACATTGCACGACCATCGACACCCACCGCCGCTGGGCCCCAGGTAGCGGAAAAGACTCCAGTGAGCCATCTTGTGTGAAAAAAACATGCGCCTCGCCCCCCCAATCTGTTGCATCTTCGTAATCGCCCATGACAAAATGTCGCCCGTAGGAACTTCTTTGGAATGGTATTCCGGCAAGACAACGAACCGTACTGTCAGAACCGTCGCATCCGATAACATATCCGGCAGTATTCTGTATAGCCTTGCCTGAGCAAGCATCATGAAACGACAGCTTAACATGCCCCTTTTCCCGCCTAATACCTTCAAGTTCAAGTCCTTTCTGATAGGTAACCGAACGGTATTGAGTCAAAGAGTGTTCAAAAACATCAGTGGTCAGAGACTGGGGGTGTGAAAGGATAAATTGGAATGGCGAATCGAGTTTATCGAAATTGACACTTCCGGCAAGGCCCCGGTCATCATGGATGATGGCTTTTTTCACTCTTACAGCGTTATTGAGAACCTGAGTATGCAATCCACAAATACGCATTATTTCAAGAGATGGTGGTGTTATGCCGATAGCCTTTGACCAGGCGGCCCGGTCAATTCTTTTTTCCGCCAGGAGGCAAGGGATATTCTGAAGGCCCAAAAAGTTGGCCACCAGAAGTCCTACCGGCCCTGCACCAACTATCACTACCGGCCATTGAGCATCTGACAGGTTGTTATGTTGAACCGATTTTTTCATTATCTATAAGCCAATGCAGCGAAAGCACTGAATCCCGCACCAAAAGCTAATATCAGGCCATGACCGCGGGCAATGTCACGTTCGAGAAGTTTTTCAAGGACAAACAACACAGTGGGCGAGGACATATTCCCGTATTCTTCGAAAACCTCAACGGAAGGATCAATTTTATCCGGCGGCAAGCCGAAATCCTCGCAAACCTTCTCCAACACCAAAGTTCCCCCCGCATGAACGGCCCACCAATCGATGTCACTCAAACAAAGATTGTTCCTTGCCAAAAGTTTACGGGTTACCTCTCCAAGGCATCTGGCACCGATGAACGGAACCCTGCGTGTCAGGGTATTGGCAAGTCGTCCATTGACATTTTTATATCGCAGCGCCTCTCTGTAACGGGGGAAAACACCTGTCTGAAAATCTTTCAACTGAACTTCATCACCCTGTGCCTGACCGTGGCCAAGCAGAGCCGCTGCCGCTCCATCACCGAAGATGCAGTTACTGACGGTCAGGCCCGGATCATCGCCAATCATATGCGTAGCCGAACACACCTCGACCGAGGCGCTTATTACCGGCCTCTCATTATTGCGCAAGAGCATATCGCACCCTGTCTGGAGATTAGGTATAGCGGCCCCGCAACCCATCCCCATAATGTCAAGCGCCCTGATATCGCTGCTGAGTCCCAGGTCTTCGCTCAGATATGATGTCATACCCGGACAAAGGTATCCCGTACAGGTACTTACTACAACGCCCCCTATATCTTCAGGTGAAAGATTTACCTTATTCATGGCCATCCGGCAGGCTTCGGCCAGGATTATGCGCCCCTGGACGGTGAACCTTTCAATTTGCTCATCCGGCCCTTCACCAATGATCTGATCAGGGCTTTCCAGACCGAAATAACGGCCCTTGATGCGGCTGTTTAAGAGGAGTTGCGCATATAGACCTTTCTGCCTGGCCGGAAGAAGCCCATTTTTCTCATAAAATGTGTAAACATCCCTCTGTGTAATATACAGTTTGGGATTCGATGTCCCTACTGCTCTGATAACGGGGTATTGCATAATATGTTTTCCCGATAATTATTCAGTCCATCTTTGCGTTCTTCTTGAATCTGAATTAAATATACACCGAAATCTTTCTCCAGTCAAACTGAATAATATTTTGTTAGCAATGTTTAAGTTGCAGGCAAGTCATAGTAACCACGGGGCTTGTCCCCGTGGTTATCATGATTAGCCTGTAAACATAATTAAGATACTAAAACTAAAACTTTATCCGGACTTACGCAACTAAGCACTAGGTGATATAACCACCACTGGGCTTGCCCCAGTGGAAGTAATGACTGCTCGTCTCGATTGTCCTTTGAAAATACGGGTTTTACAGCTTTGAACAGTTTATTGCTGCCCGACATTTACTGCAAACTCTTCAGCCTTTTTCTCCCATCCCGTCTCTTTCATCTCAGCGTTTTTAAGAGCCAGAGCCGCCAGCGGTTTACAGTCGGTTAATTCTTCCATCTTCTCAAAAGTGCTTTCCACCCCGCTCATTCTTGTCGTAAGGAAGAATGCAGATGCAGCGACCTGTCCGCCCATCTGCCTCATCCACTCAATGACGGGGAGGCAGGGCTTATTGGCCCAGACCGGTGTACCGATGATCACGGTTTCATATTCTGCCGGGTCATTCTGCGGCGGCTCAATATCCACCCTTTTATTTATTACAGAGTCTTTTATTCCAACCAGATACCCCACAGCACCGTCGCGGTTCTTCTTTTCTATGATCTCCTCAATGTCACAGTCAAGGTGCCGTGCAATTTCCTCAGCCGCTTTGCGTGTGTATCCTGAGCGCGAATAGTAGACTAATAGATATTTCACCCTTATGGAAGTCCTCCATGATTTTGCAGTTAAAATTAATTACCTGTCTCCGGAATAGCCCTCGAAGAACTCACCGAAACCTGCTTTTCATAGCTGCTGAATCTAACACCGATATCAACAGTCGACAAATCGCTTTATTCATCAATAATTTATTCATGATTCACTTCAGACCCGAAAAAATTTAACTCTTAACCCAAAAGCAAAGCCGCGGCCCTTGTGACTAAAAACGCCAGGAACAATCGCACTATAAAAAGAACAAACAGATTCGCCCCCATAGCAGCAAAGATAAGATTATCTTCAATGATCGAATGACATAGCGCCATAAAAATACCCACAAGCAGCATATCTCTTTTACCTAAAATACCCCGATTACCATACTCGATAATTACCGCCGATCCATAAAAAATACCAATAAACAATCCTATAAACAGAGGAAAGGCAGCCTCGGGCGGCAAAGTCAGGTAGCGTGTAAACCGCTCAAAATAAGAAGAAAGACGTTTCAGCAAATTGTAATAGGTTACATACTCGAAAAAGACCATGATCGGCAAAATAATCAGCACAAGCAATAGCAGCATAGCCCCGCTTCTGAAAACGGATTCGCGTAGTATGTCAACTATTCCCATTTTATAATGCACCTATGACTAAATATGTAATGTTTACAACAAAACCGAAAAGGAATGCCGATACAATACGAAACATAAGTGATTGCCATGGAGAAAATCCTGTTGTTTTCAATACCGGAGACTCCATCAACAGTGAATGACTGGTCAGTATAATGACCGCCAGAACTGTGATCTCACGCGGTGAAAGCGACAGTGAGCCAATTGCCCCGACTGCGGCATAAATATTAATGAAAAAACCGAGCAAGATAGGAAGAGCCGCTTCACCCGGAAGCCCAATATAACTCATAAAGGGTCTGAATCGCTCAGCAAGGGGATGCAATAACTCAAACTCCTCAAGTACCACCATCATAAAAATGACCGGAATGATGATTTTGGATAATTTGAGCAATGTCCTTAATGTCTTCTTTATCGCTTCGACAGCGGGGTGTGCCGGTGGCCACCTCATATTCATCTCCAAATTCTGGTGCGGTTCGAATTGCTATAAAGTTGAAGTACCGCCATAATAATAAAGCATCTATATGGTTTATTCAATAAAATTCAAAAATATCTGACTATAAAATAAGTTAAAATTCTTATCAAAGTAATTTGGCCGCATCATTGTATTAAGCAAAACATGTCGTTTACGAGCGATCGTGAATATGCTCAGTATGCAATTAAATTGTTTGAAAAGCGTGAATAGGTTATCATTCTCTTGAATGACCATTAAGCATTGATAACTTTAGCTCTTCATAAAAAGGACCAAAAGGTAAGTGATATACATATTAACTATCATAGGTATCATATTCTTAACAAAAGGGGCTGATTATCTCACAACCGGAGCATCCGCATTAGCAGAGAGAATCGGGGTATCAAAACTCCTCATCGGCCTTACTATCGTTTCACTGGGTACGACCCTCCCTGAACTGATAGTCAGCGTTTTCGCAACACGCTATCAAAGCCAGGAACTTGTTTTCGGTAATGTCATTGGAAGCTGTATTACCAACCTCTTCTTGATATTAGGACTTGTAGGTTTCATCACACAGGTCAAAGTGGAAAAAAACACAACCTGGAAAGAGATTCCCTTTGCTCTACTGGCAGCAGCCGTTCTGGCTGTTCTCGCCTTCAGGCCCTTGATCAACACCGGTGGTGGCGATAACATATTTACGCGCACCGACGGCTTGCTGCTGCTGCTTTTTTTGTCGATATTTATTTATTACGTTTTCGAACTGGTTATAAAAAACAGGGACGCATCAATGGAAGCCGAGATTAAAGAACAATCTTGCCTGACAATAATCTTTTCTTTGACAGGCGGCTGTGTAGGGTTATATTTGGGCGGTGAATGGGTGGTCAATGGCGCTATCAGCATGGCCAGGTCATTTGGAATCAGCGAATTCCTGATATCGGCTACTATAGTAGCCGGCGGCACCTCGCTCCCGGAACTGGCCACCGCTATAAGCGCAATAGCGAAAAAAAATACTGAAATGGCCGTAGGTAATATACTGGGCAGCAATATACTGAATATTTTCTGGGTACTGGGCCTGACATCCGTTATCTACCCGCTCACCTTCTCCTCATTCATCAAGATTGATGTCCTGATACTCCTGGGCGGCACATCTTTTCTTTTCCTGTTCATGTTCACCAGCAAAAAACATGAGCTCGACCGATGGGAGGGTTTGCTTTTCATTTTAGGGTATTTCGGTTATATTACATTTTTGATAATTCGAGGCTGAACCGCTTTTTAGAAAAAAGCTTAGCAAAAACTTTAATGAGTACAAGCATCGTCACTGCATTAATAAGATGCGGGCTAAGCGCAATCATTTTTACTTGCAGAGTGCAGAAACGAAAAAAACAACTAAATGGAAAACTATATTTTACCTGAGGTTCCAATGGAAAAATTCATATCTCCCGAACGTGAAATCCCTATCATGCCCCCTTGCGACGTCCTTGTTGCAGGTGGCGGCCCTGCGGGTGTCATGGCGGCTATATCCGCCGCACGCCATGGTGCAAAAACCCAACTCATCGAGTCCTCCGGCATGCTCGGCGGCATTTGGACAAACGGCTTGCTCCCGCATTTTATCGAGAACCACCATAAGGGGCTCCTCCAGGAGCTTCGCCATGAACTTCTGCAGTGCGGTGCCCACACCTCCGAGTGGAGGAGCGAGCCCGCAAACGTCGCCGACTTCGACCCCGAGATAATGAAAGTTGTGCTGGAACGTATGTGCGCCGATGCAGGTGTCGACGTCCAGCTATACACCCATGTCTGCAATGCCCATCGCGACGCGAACGGGAAAAGACTCGAAACCGTAGTGACCGAATCCAAAAGCGGCGCCCAAGCCTGGCAGGCCCGCACCTTTATTGATGCCACCGGCGACGGCGATCTTGGGGCATTGGCCGGCTGCGGGTTTGACATCGGTCATCCCGACACCGGACAATGCCAGCCGATGAGCATGATGGCGCTGCTCTCCGGATACGGCACCCCCGATGCACCGCCCTTTTCAATTAATGACTGGGGTGAGTCCAAAGATTGGCTGCTGGAAGAAATACGGCGCGGCGGACATGATCCGTCCTATTCACGCCCTACCATGTTTCTCGTTCACGACGGGAGCATCATCATGATGGCAAATCATCAATACGGCTATCGCACCCCCGATGCAGCACTGATAACCCAAGCAACAGTCGAGGGACGCGCCGAAGTCCTGCGTATAGTCCATGCGCTCCGCAGTCTCGGAGGCCGGTGGAAAAACCTTCGGTTGGAGGCGACAAGCCCGCATATAGGTGTTCGGGAAAGCCGACGTATCCACGGTCTTTATTCGCTCACGAAAGGTGACCTCATGCAGGGACGTCAGTTTGACGACGGAGTCTGCACTGTGCGCTTTGGCTTTGACGTTCACGCCCTTGACCCGCATTCGAACAAGGGAATTGACGGAGTGGATGGCCAGGTAAAACCCTATCAGATACCGCTGCGGTCATTGGTTGCGCGGAATGTCTCGGGGCTCATGATGGCGGGCCGGTGTATAAGCGGTGATTTCTACGCCCATTCCAGCTACAGGGTAACCGGCGATGCCGCGGCTATCGGCGAGGCCGCCGGCATAACAGCCGCACACGCCGCCTCCACCAATCAACATCCTCATCAGGTGGATTTTGCTGAAATAATAGACAAACTTCCCAATCAGGAGATATAAAAATGTCTAAGCGTATTTGGACGTCTCATGCCGACTTGGCTATCTTAAAGACCCCTTCAGTGAAACGTGAAGAATATCTGGACCACATGACTTTCCAGAGAAATGAAAGGCCGCTTTTTACCGAGATATTCGGCCCCTTAATCGGCCTGAAAGAAGAATGGCTGGAACAAGGCGCCTCTGAAGCGGAGTTGGATTTTTCTGCATTCCGCTACCGATGTGAGGCCCGTGGCGCACTGCCGGTCAATACCTCCCGTAACGGGAGTTATCCCCCCGAGGTTATTGAAGAGGGAGATAACTTCAAAATATGGAAAGATGAGTTGGGCAGAACGATGAAACTTACCGATGCCGCCACTATCCCTCTGCCTCTTGATTATCCAGTAGCTAATATGGATGACTGGCTGAAAATAAAGCCCTGGTACGAATTTTCAGAAGACAGATTGGGAGGTAACTGGGAAGATACGGCCAAAAAACATCGCGACGAAGGCCGCGTCGTACGTGTCAGCATCCCGGGCGGTTTCGATCTGCCAAGACAGCTTATGGGTGAAGAAAATACCTGTATAGCTTATTATTCCCAACCCGAACTGATGCATGACATACTCGATACCGTCGGGGAAACCGCCTTCAAAGTCCTGGAAAGAGTATCGGCAAAAGTTCAGGTGGATTTACTCTCCGTCCACGAGGATATGGCCGGTAAAAGCGGCCCCCTTGCAGGACCGGCCCAGATCAAAGAATTCATCGCGCCCTATTACCTCCGCATTTGGGATATGCTTAACGAGCGTGGTGCCAGGGTTTTTGACCAGGACAGTGACGGCAACATGAATCCGGTCATCGATGCATTCCTCGATGCCGGCGTTAATTGCATGCACCCCATGGAACCGGCCGCCGGTATGGATATCGTGAAAATCAGAAGCAAATACGGCAAAAAACTCGCCTTCTACGGCGGTATTGACAAGCATGTACTGCGCAAGTCAAAAAATGATATTGTTGAAGAACTCGAATATAAAATACCGCCCATGGTCAATACCGGCGGGTGCGTCATCGCGCTCGACCACAGAATACCCAACGGTACGCCGCTGCAAAATTATCGGTTTTACATCGACAAGGCTTGGGAAATTATGGATAGGGAAGCGGAAGCTTTAAATTCAAATTCAAACTTTTAACAACAAGGAGTTACTATAGGATGGTTACTATATCTGCTGCAAATACGCACCCACTTGTTCGCAACGATCAAAAAATGCGGTACCGCCCCCTCGGCCGTACCGGTCTTGAAGTATCCGCACTCTCGTTCGGCTGCATGAGACTCAGCGAAGACCAGACACTAAACACGAAACTTATCTCTACCGCTATCGATTACGGTGTTAATTATTTCGAGACCACCCGTCACTACATTAACGGCACCTGTCAACACAAAACTGCGCCCGGACTGAAGGATAAATCAGCCGATATCATCGTTTCCGGGAAAGAGGGTATGGACGCTGATAAAACGGCCTATAACTTTCGTAAGGAGATCGAAAGGCAACTCGACATCCTTGGCCTTACCCATTTCAAATTTTTTCAGGTCGGCTGGTTCTCCTGGAATAAAATACCGCACCTGATTAAACCCGGAGGTGTATGGGACGCACTGCGCCGAGCGAAGGAGGAAGGATTGGTTCAGCATGTCGGGTTTACGGGGCACGACAGTCCGGCAAATTTCATTAAATGTATTGAAACCGGACTGTTTGACTCATTAACCGTGCCGTATAACCTGATAAACCGCTCGTATGAACCCGTCATCGCCCGCGCCGGTGAACTTGGCGTCGGCGTTGTCGCCATGTGCCCCGTCGCCGGCGGTGTTCTGTCCTGTGAATCACAGCGGCTCAGGGAAGCACTGGATATGGACGTCCCTACTACCGAAATGGCGTTGCCTTTTGTTCTCTCCAACCCCAACGTCAGCACCGCCTGCTCCGGCATGAATACGATGGAACAGTTAGAGCAGAATGTTGAGACCGTAAACGATTTTGATCCCGAAACCGACTCCAATTTCGATTCCATGTGCGAAGGTCTTGACCGCCTGCGCAGCGAACTGGGCGATCAATTCTGCACCGGCTGTAAATACTGTATGCCGTGCCCCCAAGGCATTAAAATCCCGCAATACATGGATATTTACCGGAATTGGAAAGTTTTTGGCCTGGAAGATCATGTTGCAGAAAGATATACCAAGCTTAACGAGAAAGAAAACAGTTCCGAGTGCACGCTATGCGGCGAGTGCATCAATGCCTGCCCTAATGACCTGGACATACCGCCTATACTGAAAGAATTAGAAGAACTGGAAAACCGCTGACAACGGACACTCTCGTTCCTTGTGTTAACAATCGACCGTGCATAAAACACGGTTACCCTGCCGTACGGCAGGCTGCACTTTTTCAAGGACTTACGACCTGGAAACGCAGTATTAAGAATGTTTGGGCTTCATCATTTCAGAAAGCTTAGGCTGAAGAAATTCCTTATTCACACTCCTGTGAGTCAGATGAAAATAAACCGGAAAACATATATCTGTTTGCTCTTGGCATAAACAATTTTGCAAAAACCTTAGAACCTGAAAACACCCCCAAAAAACGCTTCTAAGACAGCGGCAAGTAAAATCATTATGAAGTAAAACATTTTATACAACCCACACCACCGAATAAACCAAACAAACCCCAATTAACTCACTCATCCCATATTTAGACACAATCTATTTCATCTGAATTGGTGACACCATTTGAGACA